>JACQZE010000019.1 GCA_016207885.1 Nitrospirota bacterium
CCGCTTTAACTCTTTCTGACTCAAAATGATAATGTCCTTTCGTGCCACCTTGCCTCCTTATCAAAAAGAGGCAGTTTAGCATTTCCAATTTAGGACATTTCTATTTTGGTGAATTAGGACATTATCATTTTGGCGGGACATCAGTAATATTAGAAAGACAAAACAACATCCCTCAACGTCTCCGCAGCTGTTTCAGGACAGATCGTATTTACATAAAGTCCTGAACCGAGTTCAAAGCCTGTCGGGATGCTCGTGCGAGGGCAAATCTCTATATGCCAGTGAAAGGACTTTGCGTTACCTGAGTACTCTGTCCCGTGCGGAAGTGAATGCAGGAAGAAATTATACTGAACTCCGCCGAGCACGGCATTCAGGCGCGCCATCGTCCTTTTGAACAGGACTGCGAGATCTGCAAGGTCATCCGGGCTTGCGTCAAGATAATCAGCCTGATGCTCAAGAGGTAAAATATGTATCTCCCACTCATACCTGCTTGCAAATGGTTTTATGGCGACAAACTTTTTACTGCGCTCTATGACAAACTGGCCGGCATTGACCCTGCGCCGTATCTCGCCTGATTCCCTGTCATACAGTAACGCCTCAAAGGTAAATGCCTCATCGATCAGGCTGCAGAAGATACATTGATGCGATGCCTCGTAATGCGCCTTGCTGCTGCGGACCTCGGCCTGAACATTATCAGGCACCACAGGCATTGCGATCATCTGGCTGTGAGTATGTCCGATGCTCGCGCCTGCAGCAGGGCCGGAATTCTTGAAGACGAGAACATACTTCAGGCGGCCATCAGAATGATAGAGCTGATCCATACGGCTGCGGTAGAGGGAGAAGAGAAGCGCAAGATGCTCGTCAGCCATTTCATGTATACGTATGCCGTGAGATGCGTGATCTATGACCACTTCATGGCGCCCGTAACCGTCGATGGTGTGCTGCAAACCATAAGCGAAATTAGGGTTCGTCATATCATCATCAAGCACAGGATAAAGGTTCTCCACTATGCGGAGTTCCCAGTCACCTGCAGCAGGCACCTGCATGATGGAAGCCGGTGTCATGGCCTCGTTCCCCTTGCAAAAAGGACAGGCATCTACGCGCGGCCGTGAATCATGCTGCACAGGCGCTTCCTCTTTTTTGGGCCGCATGCTGCGGGCAGTGGCAATAAGCACAGATTCACTCGGCACGATCGGATTGATCCGTATCTCGCGGATATTTTTTTTAGGCAAATCGGCCTTATCAGTCTCTCCGGTCATTTAAAACCTCCTGACGCGCGGCGTCCATTATCATGTCCTTTAAGTTTTTCGATATCCATGGGAAAGCGCGAAAGATGATTTATCTACACAAGCCTTCTGCTGATCAGGGGTTCAAGGGTTGATACTGTATTGCCTTTTTCAAAGATCGTCACCTTGCCCGTGCTTTCAGAGACCACTATGGCAACAGCCTTTGAACGACGGGTAATTCCTATGGCTGCCCTGTGCCTTGCTCCCAATCCCCTGAATTTCTTTGGCGAGGTTCCGCCTGCGTCAAGATGCCTGCCCGCCGCCTCAACGATCCCGTTTTCCGAGATAATTATCGCGCCGTCAAGTTTCGCAAGCTCCTTTATGCTCTCCACCACTTCGGCTAAACTTATCATCCTCTCTTTGCGGGGATAACCCTTAAAGGCATTGAAGACAGCCTGATGCGAAGACTTCAGGACATTCTCCGTATCGCCGATAACGAATATTGTGCCGACTGATTTACCCTCCCTGCCGAGAGCTCCGATGTCGAGCGCTATATCAACAACCGCCATTATCGTGTGGAACGCGCTGTTCTTGATTATCCCTCTTACATCGAATGGGAATTCCTCGCTCCATGAGAGCGAAAGGTCGTGAATTGTGACCGTGTCGAGATGGCTTTTCCCGGATGGGCCGAGGACGCAGACGACCTTGCTGTCAGTGTTTATCATCCCCTGCATCACTCCATGAAGGAACGCGTATTTGATCCTGGAAAAACGTGTCTGGTTCCCGGCCCAGCTCCTGATGATCGCCGAACATGAGCATTTGAAGCCCTGCGCATTTAAATTGAGGTTCTTTGGTATTACGAGGATAATGTGTTCCCGTTCAGTAATGCCGGATTTAAGCCACCAGCGGCATTCGGGAATGGTGTTCAGGAAGAGAAACATCTTCCGGCTTCCCGTCTCCCTCATCAGCCTCAGGGCATTTTCTATAATGGTCTTTCTCTGGTCTCTCATAATGTTTTAAATATCATATCATACTGAAGCTTTGGCAAAAAGGCCCATCGAAAAGCGGAGAGAACAGAGAGAAGTATCAGGATTTGATCAGCCTGAGATGCTGGCCGCTGATAATCACATCAAGAAATATTTCAACAGCATAAGGGTCAAACTGTTTACCTGAGAACTTCCGGAACTCTGCTATCGCGTAATCCTTGCCTGGTGAAACCCTGTAGGGCCTGTCTGAGGTCATGGAATCAAATGAATCAGCCACATGGATTATTCTTGACTGCAAAGGGATCTCATTCGCTTTTAAACCGTCAGGATATCCCGTGCCGTCAAAGCTTTCATGGTGGTGCCTGATTACAGGCACTATATCCCTCAACTGTTTGATGCCTTCGATAATAGCGGCGCCCTGAGCCGGATGCCGCTTTATGATCTCATACTCCTCACCTGTAAGCTTCCCGGGCTTATCAAGAAGAGCGTCATAAGTCCCGATCTTTCCGATATCATGAAGTATGCCTGCCAGCCAGATGTCCTTAAGATCATCCTCGTTAAAATTCATATTCCTTGCCATGAGTTTAGCGTATTCAGCCACTCTCTGAGAGTGTCCCTTTGTCCATGGGCTCTTTGCATCAAGGGCATTTACCATGGCCTTGACCAGCCCAGTAAAAAGCAGTTCAAGCTCTCTATATGAGTCGCTGACATCCTCCAGCATATTGAAGAAAGCTTCCCTGTTCTTCAGAAGGAGAGCGTCTTTATCGCTGTCTTCAGCCATTGCCTCCTTACCATAAAGTCCGTCAAACAGCTTCTCTGTATCGATCCCGGAGACATCCGGGCCTTTTTTATCTCCCTTCATGTCCCTCTGTCCTGTATTTTAAAAGCTCTTCATTTAATGTCTTTATATCTTTCTTTAATTCCTTCATTCTGAGTTCCCTGTTAACCGCCATTTCATAAAACTTCTCAAGGTCATCCACCCTCTTCTTGAGTTCCTCTTCTGATCTCTTGATCCCTGTAATATCCTTCATATAATGTACAGACCCCTTGATCTCACCGGCCTCGTCAAAGAGCGGCGATACGGAAACCATAAGATAACGTCCAAGGTGGTCGTCATTAATATCTTTTGTTACGGTCTTCCCGGCTTTCAGCATCTCAAGATGCGGACAACCGGCCATCGGCTCGCTAAAGTTATGGAACACTTCATAGCAGTGCCTGCCCACAATATCCTGTATCCGGACTCCGAGAAAGTCAGCCAGCGCTTTATTCGCCTTCACTATCCTGAAATCCATGTCATGAACAGTCACGAAATCAGCAATAGCATCAAATGTAACCCGCCACTCCTCAGCGGCATGAATTATCTTTTTTTCAGTCTCTTCCAGCTTTCTCTCACGCGTAACTTCCTTTATGGCCTTCTCCAGCACAAAAAAGAGCATCTCCATAAAGCCTTTATCCTTGACTATATAGTCCTTTGCTCCCAGCTTCATCATCTCTACAGCTATCTTTTCATCGCCGTGGCCGGTGACAATGATGAAAGGGACATCATTGCTCTTCTCTCTAAGCGCCTCAACAAGTTCGCTGCCCTTCATGTCCGGAAGCTGATAATCAAGCAGCATCATATCGATATTATTGTCAGATGCTTTTGCAATGGCCTCCCTGGCGTCAAACGCACACTCAACCTTCATCCCCGCACGCTCCAGAGTTTTCTGGATAAGAGAATTCAGCCCCTTATCATCCTCAACAATAAGAATGGTCTCCTGCCGGCCCGGTTTATTGTCTGATACCTTTCCGTTATTCATAAATCACCCATTATAAATATATCATAATTTTACCCGTCATCATATAGGAAATTCAGTATCCTCTTTTTCACGCTGTAAGGATGCCCCTTTCCCTGCCAACCCGATATTTTTATTAAGAAAAAACGTACATAGCGGAGCCAATGAAAAAAGCAGAGCCACAAGAACCGCCCTGATTATCAATGAGGCGACCAGAACCTCGGCTGTTTTCAGGCCGACGGCATCCCCTGAGAAAATAAGAACAGTTTCAGCAATGCCGAGAGAACCCGGGGTTATTGAGATCAGTAAGCTCATGGAATATAAAAGATTCATCAACAGGGCCTTTGCAATATCTATTTTAAGCCCCACGGAATAAAATGCCGCAAGCAGGATCAGCGTGGATATAATGATATTGACACAAGACAGCAGGGTCAATTTCAAAAGCAGTTTTTTATCATTTTTAATAATGTTCCAGCCTTTCAATATCTTATTTAAGCGAAGAAGCAAAAAACCGGCCGGTTCCTTAAAGGGAGAAGCAAAAAGGATAATACATGTCAGTAAGATAAAGAGCGCGCCGAAAATACCGGCTGCAATCAAGCTGCTAATATGATAAATATTATAAATATATGTAAGACAGAGTATCCCGGTTATTGAGACCGCAAGATAGTTGATTATATAGTTGCCTGCAAATCCCGCTGCAAAATCAGAATAAGAATGGCCGTGCCTTTTTTTAAGATAGACCGCCCTGAACCCTGCCCCGCCGCTGAACGGGGTAGTGTAGTTCGCAAAAGAGGAGAGGATCGAGATACCGAATGATTCCAATAAACCGAGGGTCACATCAAACTTCCTGACCAGTGCCTTTAGAAACATGCCGTTAATAAATAGAGATAATAGATTCAATAAGCCTAAAAGAAAGAGATAGCCGAAGCTAAGTTGGGATAGCTTATCAAAATCCCCCTCATGGTTCAGATAGTAATTTACTGCCCACCAGGCAAATATGCCGAGCAATAACAACCCGGCTATTTTCAATATCTTCTCTTTCATTTAGTAAATTCTATCAAGCCGGCACTCCGGCAATAATTTATAACTTTTCCAAATACATCGCCGCCATCTTGTTCTGCGGGTCAAGCTTCACCGCATACCGTAATGCTTTTGACGCGTTCTCCTTGTCGTTGTCATGGAAATAAGTAACACCAAGCAGGCCGTACAGCTTTGAACTGGCAGGCCAGAGATTTATCCCCTTTTTAAGAATTGAGATTGCGGCGGCATAGTCTCTCAGATTGAAATACGCGGCTGCAAGATTATAGTGTCCGAGATGGCTCTCCGGGTCAAGTTCCAGCGCTTTCTTGAAATTCTCCACCGCCTCAGGCAATTGTCTTAGCTGAAGATTTATGACGCCGGAATTGATATAAGGGACAGAATATTCGGGGTCTATTCTAATGGCCTTGTCAATATATTCCTTCGCCTTTTCATAATCATGGAAATAGTCTATATATATTACAGCGAGGTTATCATATGCCCCAAGATATGCCGGATCTATACGGATAACCTTTTCAAACTCAACTCGTGCCTTCTCGAACTCATTATTATCCAGATACGCCTTTCCGAGATTTCCGTGAACCCTTGCCTTATCAGGAGACTTTCCCGCGTTATCTTCCCATAGTGTGACCTGGCTGTTCCATAAATAGTTTCTTTCATGCGTCCAAAAGGCAAAGACAAAAATAGCCAGCACTATCAGCGCCATGCCTACTTTCTTTATTTGGGAATTTTCAAGGGTGATAACATATCCTGCAAAAAGCATTGCTATCCCCATGGAAGGAAGATAAAGCCTGTGCTCAAAAACAAGGTCAAGAGGGTAGATAGTTGACTCAACTGCCAGATTCATAAAGAACCACAGGATGCAGAACGAGAAAAGCGGGGTCTTTCTGGCACGGTAAATTGCAAAAGCCAAAAGCCCTCCCAGGAAAATAAGGGAGAAGAGCGTTGATATCGGAGAAAAAATGCCGGTGGACAAAGTGAAGTCATAATCAACATTCAGCCTTGAAGGATGCGGATAGAGAAGCAATGTCAGATACATGACAACTACCCGGAATTCTGTAATAAGCCTCTGATACGGTGTAATGCCTCTTTCAATATATCGTGCATTTATTTCCTTCAGAAAATCAGGCCCGAGGTAAACAAGAACCAGTGCCATCAGTGATATAACGGCAACGGATGAAAAAAGCAATATCTTCTTTCTCTTCTCCTTAAAAGAAAGCACCTCAAAAAAATAAAATTCATATAACACCACCACGAAAGGCAGCACAGCCGCGTTCTGCTTTGTGCTCAAGGCTATAACACCGCAAATGACCGAAAGGCAGGAATGCAACAGCCTTTTAGATGAACTGCTTTGCCTTGCGGAAATATAACTTATCAGAGAAAGGAGAAAGAAGAGTGAGGAGAGACTGGCAAGCCTCTGGACTGTATAGGTAACAGCCATGATATGGACAGGCTGCACGAGCCACAGCAATGAACCGGCAAGCGCTATCTCGCCGGAAACAGACTTGAACCTTTCCGGCGCTGAAGGCAACGAGAGGGTCATTTTTACCAGATAAAAAAGCGCTAACGCGTTAAGGATGTGAATGATTATGTTGAAAAGATGATATCCGAACGGGTTCAGGCCGCCGAGATAAAAGTTCATGGCAAAGGTGATAAATCCCGCTCTTCTGTCAAGATTGCTGTCAAACAGAATATCAAGCAGTTGTGGCAGCCTGGAGATGTTGATCATCGGATTATCCAGAAACGCGACATCATCAAAGATAAAAGGAGCGTTAAGGATATTTGAATACATCAAAAAAGCTATTGATGGTATCAGCAATAAGGCAAAAAGAAAGAAACGCCCTGAAGCAGGAGCTGTATTTTTTTTTACTTTTATTTTCACAATATCAAAAGAGAACCATCTTATTTTATTAACCTTACCAGCAGCCCCTTCAGGACTCCAAAACCAAACGACAGGAAAATCACAGGCAGGAAGAAGAGCAGCACAAACCTCTCCATCATGCTTTTCCCTATGACAGCGGAAATAAAAATATCCAGACAAAAAAAGATGGCCAGCGCATAAAGAATGCCGGCCGGATAAATAATAAAAAGGCCTGAACATACTGCCAGCAAAAAAAGAAAAGACCTGATAACAGCTGTAATTCTAACATGGCGGCCGTAGTAGTAATCTACAAACCTGGGGCCCCTTTCAAAAAGATGAACGATATTACTCCGAAGCCCTGACCTTTGAAGATATGTAATCTTGAGATCAGGGTTCCGGAATATTCTGTATCCTTCTTTGACTACATGTAAAAGCAGGCCGGTATCTTCATTCACATATTTACTTTCATAATTGATCATGGAGCAGGCTTCCAGAAATATATCTTTGGAAATAAAAAGCGACGTACTTCCCTTTGGAACCCTGTCAAAGTTCTCTTCAGTTATATAGTCATATTGATCAGAGTTTCTGAATGCTAAACCTCTTAACAAGCACAAGGCGATATCCCATTCATTTTTATTGCCTTCCACGGTTCTTGGTATCTGGACAGGATCATCGTATCTGCATATGGCATTGATAGCATCCTTATCAACAATGACGCGGCTGTCAATAAAAAAAAGGTTGTCATTCTCAGCTTCGCTTGCTCCGCGAAAGCGTGTATATGCCCTGCCCTTATTTTCTTCATTGCTTATCACCCTGATCCGGCATGAGTTCAGTTCACCGATAATATTCAGCGTATTATCGGTTGAACCGTCATCAACAACAAGTATCTCAAGAAGGTTCTCAGGATAATTGATAAGCAATATCGCTTCAAGGCATTGGCGTATCGTCTCAGCGCCGTTATATACAGGAACTATTATGGTGATATTCTTCATAATTAAATCAGGCAAATTTTCTTATCTCATCTACGATGATCTCTGAAGGGCTGAATTCAGCTTTTTTCACAGGAATAATAAAATCCCTGTAATTCTTAACAAAAGAATTGATGGCTGTATCTTCCATTTTAGAGAGGCATACATTCCTGTTAAGTCCTTCAAGCCTCTCTGTCTTTCTTCTGAGCAGAAGGCACGGCTTCCCCATGTAAAAACTCTCCTCCTGGTTGCCGCCGCCGTCGGTGACTAAAAACTCGCAGTGACAGACCAGCTTAATGAACTTAAAATAATCATAACGTCCGCGCATCTCGATGGCAGGATTTTCTTCCACCCTGCTGTACAAATTATACGCATGAAGTTTCTTCTCTGTAACGGGATGAAGGACAAAAAGAACTTTACAGCTTAAAGCAATATCTTCGACTATCTCTATGATCCGGTTCAGCCTTTTTTTATTGAGAAGATTTTCATATCTGTGAATAGAGACGATGCAGTATCTCTCTTCAGGAATATTTACATCTATATCTTCCATCTTCGCAACAGCCGCCTGAAATGTATCAAACAGCGTGTTCTCAAATGTGTTTACCTTAATGCCTTTGTGTTTCCTCAGGTTATCTATCGCCCAATGCCCCGGACAAAAGAAATAATCAGACAGATAAGATGTCAGCACCCGGGTTACCTCTTCCGGAAAGGGATGAAAAAAATCAGAGGAACGCAGCCCTGCCTCGATATGCGCTACTTTCAATCCAGCCATCCTGCCCATCAGGGCGCCTATGAGTGTGGTAATCGTATCACCGTGAACAAGCACCACTCCGGACCTGTCGACTCTGAATACCCTGTTTCTCGAAAACATACTCTTGCACAAGAGCCATGCTGACCAGATCAGCATGGAGAAGAGCGAAACAATATCCTTGCCGCTGTAGAGCACAATATCAGGTTTTTTCAGGCTGAAGGCATCGTGGAGTTCATCAACACCTTTTTTATGCTGTCCGGTGAAAATGTAATTGTAAGGGATGCCTCTTGACTGCATCATCTGCATCAAAGGCGCCGTCTTGATGAGCTGTGCCTTAGTCCCCAGTACGATGTGGATCATTAAAGCCCCTGGGTATATCCATCTTTTTCAGCCGGTACAATATCTTTTCCTGATTGATCCTGATCCTGTATAAGATGTCAGCTATTACTCCTGTAACAAATAATGCCATGGCATTAATAAAAAAGAAGGCCCCGACAAATCCTGACCATATCTGGCCGGAGAATCTCCCGGTGCTGAAATAATGGAAGAGAAGTATCGAGCCGAACAGAAGAGAGACAACAAAGAGAATGAACGCGATAGACCAGAAGAACCTGAGCGGCCTGTAATCCCTGTATGTCCGGAATATTATCTTCAATGTCTGAAGGACATAATTGGGAATGCTCGAGGCAACCCGCGATTCCCTGTCTTTAAAATATTTTACCCTGACCGGAACTTCGCGTATCCTCACCTTTTTGAATGTCAGGTCAAGGAATGATTCCTGTGTGTATGTGAACGACCCGAAAAGATTGAGCCTCATCAGCGTGTCTCGTGAATATGCCCTGAATCCGCATGAAACATCATAGAAACGTTTTCCGGATAACCTGCTGATAAGTTCTGACATCCTCTTGTTACCCCAGAATTTGATCTTCGGCATGTCAGGTATAAGTTCAGGGTTCATGAATCTTGAAGCGGTCACAAAATCAGCCTTGCCTTCAACTATCGGATCTATCAGCTTGTGTATATCAAGCGCTGAGAACTGCCCGTCCCCGTCAATGTTTACCATGATATCAAAACCATATTTCATCACATACTCAAGGCCTGTGTTAAAAACAGTTCCAACTCCCATATTGACATCATGCCTTAAGACAACGGCTCCGGATGAAGCAGCCAGTTCAGAAGTCCGGTCGCTGCTGCAGTCGTCAATCACGATTGTCTTATCTATAAAAGGCGGGAGAGAATCCAGAACATCCTTTATATGGCCCTCTTCATTAAATGCCGGTATGATGACAGCTACTGAATAACCTTTATACATTAACTATCCTTTTGCTTAATTCTGAAATATCTATTCGCATCTAATTGTATTATAAAGGTTAAGAAGAGAACAAGTTTAAATCACAAGAACAAACTGACATAAAATGGCAATTTTGATATAATTTATTACTTTTTTAATCAATTAAAAGATCGATCCCGGAGGATGAAATGTCAGAGGAACTTTATGATGTAATAATAATCGGCGGCGGGCCGGCCGGCCTCAGCGCGGCTCAGTATGCGTCAAGGTCAAAGCTCAGGACCGTAGTTCTTGATAAGTCCCCTACCGCAGGAGCGCTGGCATTCACGAGCAAGATAGCGAACTACCCCGGACAGGCTGCGCCGCTGAGCGGAACCGAGCTTCTGAATATCTTCCGCAAGCAGGCATTGGACTTCGGAGCTGAATATGTCGAGACCCAGGTTGTCGGGGTGAGCCTCGAAGCTGAAGTTAAAGATGTCATCGCCATGGACAAAATATACAATGGCAAGGCAGTGATCATCGCCACAGGTTCAATGGGCAGGAAGCCTTCCATAAAGGGGGAGGCTGAACTTCTGGGCAGGGGCGTGAGCTATTGCGCGATATGCGACGCGGCCTTCTATAAGGGAAAAACCGTATGCATTGTCGGAGACTCTGAAGAAGCTGTAAAAGAGGCTGACCTTTTGACAAGGTTTGCAGAGACTGTATATTTAATAGCTCCGGCAAAGGAGATAAAAGGAGAACATCCCGCGCTTGAAGCAGGCAAGATAAAAGTTCTCACAGGACACAAAGTGCTGTCAATTGATGGTGACGACGGTGTGACAGGCATCAGGGTGCTTAACTCTGAAACCTCTGAAGAGATGGAGATGCCTATGGACGGCGTCTTTGTATACCTCCACGGAAGCCAGCCGATCGTGGACTTTCTGAATTTTTCAGTTGACCTCAGCGATGAAAAGTGTGTGCTTGCAAACAGGATGATGGAGACCTCGATACCGGGCGTATTTACCGCAGGCGATGTCTCATGCACTGAAGTGAGACAGGTGGTGGTTGCAGCTGCTAACGGTTGCCTTGCAGCGCTTTCAGCAGAAAAATATATTCATCATAAAAAGAGAAGAAAGTTAGACTGGGGATAATCCTCATTCTTTTATCCCGATCTCTATCATCTTCTGCTTTATCGCCTTTATCCTGTCCCTGAGCTCGGCGGCACGTTCAAATTCAAGCTTCCGGGCCGCCTCTTTCATCTCTGACTCAAGCTTCTTTATATCTGCCTCATTGGCATATTCGACTGTCTCTTCCGCTACAGCGGGAACCGTCCAGTAGTCAGCCTCATATATTGAGCCGAGAATATTCTTGATATCCTTTATGACCGACTTCGGGGTTATCCCGTTCTTCCTGTTATACTCCTTCTGTTTTTTCCGCCTTCTCTCTGTCTCATCCATTGCAGCCTTCATCGAACCGGTGATATTATCCGCGTAGAATATGACCTTGCCGTTGATATTTCTTGCAGCCCTTCCCGCAGTCTGAATGAGCGACCTCGATGAGCGGAGAAAACCCTCCTTGTCAGCGTCAAGTATCGCGACGAGCGAGACCTCCGGCAGGTCAAGCCCTTCCCTCAGGAGATTCACTCCGATAAGCGCATCAAACTTGCCAAGCCTCAAATCTCTCAATATCTCAACCCTCTCAATTGTATCGATATCAGAATGCAGATATCTCGTCTTAACTCCGAGCTCTTTATAATGTTCAGAGATGTCCTCAGCCATCTTCTTTGTAAGGCTTGTCACAAGCACCCTCTCGCCCTTTTCCGCCCTCTCTCTTATCTCGCCGAGCAGGTCATCAAGCTGTCCGCTGACAGGCCTGATCTCTATAACAGGATCAATCAAACCGGTAGGCCTTACTATCTGCTCCACTATTCTCCGCTCTGATATTTCAAGTTCATACTCCGCAGGTGTCGCGGATATATAGATCACCTCATTAACTTTCTTTTCAAACTCATCGAACTTCAAAGGCCTGTTGTCCAAGGCAGACGGCAGCCTGAAACCATAATCTATAAGCGTCTGCTTCCTTGACCTGTCGCCCGCATACATCCCACCTATCTGAGGGATGGTCGCATGAGATTCATCAATGACGAGAAGATAATCGTCCGGAAAGTAATCTATAAGGCATGCTGAAGGTTCGCCCGGCGCCCTGCCGCTTAAATGCCTCGAGTAGTTCTCTATACCGTGGCAATAGCCGAACTCCTTCAGCATCTCCATATCAAACCTCGTCTTCTCCTCTATGCGCTTCGCCTCAACCTCTTTTCCCTGTTTAAGAAAATATTTTATCCTCGCCTGCATCTCGTTATTTATCTCTGCAAAGGCGTTCTGTATCCTTTCTTTAGATGTTATCCAGTGGCTGTTAGGGTAGAGCACCGTCTTTGAGAGCCTTCTTATTACCGCGCCTGTGAGAGAATCGAACTCAGATAATGCGTCAATATCATCGCCGAAGAATTCTATCCTTATGGCGTTCTCTCCTGAAAATGAAGGGAAGACCTCGACAATATCACCCCTCACCCTGAAGTCTCCCCGCTTGAAATCTTCATCATCCCTGACATAGAGCATCTCAACCAGCTTCCTCAAAAAGACGTCCCGCTCAAACCTCATGCCTGTCTCTATCTGCATATGCATTCCGAGATAATCTTCAGGAGAGCCGATGCCGTAGATGCACGATACAGACGCGACGATAATGGTGTCATTCCTCTCAAGCACCGCGCGAGTAGCTGAATGCCTCATCCTGTCAATATCCTCATTGATCATCGCATCCTTTTCAATATAGGCATCCACAGACGGCAGGTATGCCTCAGGCTGGTAATAGTCATAGTAGCTGACAAAATATTCAACCGCGTTTTCCGGGAAGAACTCCTTGAACTCTCCGTAGAGCTGCGCGGCGAGCGTCTTGTTGTGAGCGATTACAAGAGTGGGTTTATTGAGGTTTGCTATCACATTGGCAACGGTGAATGTCTTGCCTGAACCGGTCACGCCGAGAAGCACCTGATGAGCATGCTTTTTCATCAGGCCTTCAGTCAACGACTCTATCGCAGCAGGCTGGTCACCGGCTGGTTTGAAATCAGAGACGAGTTTAAATTTGTCTGTTGTCTTATTATTTGGCTTGGACATTATAATATGCGCATCATTTGTCAGATAAATTCAAATCGTTAATTAATATTTTAACATTTTCGCAAAATGAGCTTTTAATTGTATAATTCAGTAAATCAACGACCATGGGAACAAGATGAAAGAGGATATTTTTTCATATAATGAAGCTGTGAGTTTCGGCTGGGAGACGATGAAGAAGAATATTAAATTCTTTGTCATCCTTCTCTTTATAGCCCTGCTTATCGTGGAGCTTCCGGGATTTATCGGAGAACTTGCAAAGAAACAGGGGCTGACCTTTGTAGGAATTGTTTTAATGACCGCGGGGGTCATTCTGAATTTCGTGGTCAAGCTCGGCTTTATCAGGATCAGCCTGAACTTCTGTGACGGGGTGAAGAGCGAGTTTGATGAACTCCTCTCATCATTCGGCCTGCTCACGAACTACATATGGGCAACGATACTTTATGTGCTCATCATTGTCGGCGGGCTTGTGCTCTTTATCGTTCCGGGGTGCATATGGGCGGTCAAGTTCAACCTCTTCTCTTATTTCATGGTAGAAAAAGGGCTCGGGCCTATCGAAGCTTTAAAAGCCAGCGCGCTTGCCACTGAAGGCGCCAAGTGGGATCTCGCAACATTTGGAGTGCTTATGCTGCTTATCAATATCGCGGGATTTCTCTGCTTTGTGGTAGGGCTATTCGCTACGATCCCGACCACCATGATAGCTTACGCTTATGTTTATAAAAAGCTTGCGGCGCGCGCGGCATTGTTAAACGGACCGATGCCGCTGAATCCTGAGATCTAAACGAGCTTCTTTAAAACCCTCTCATATGCCTCAAGGTTGCTTCTGCCGAACAGGACAAATCTTATAAGCTTTATTTCAGGATGAGCATGAAGAAAATCTATCGCAGTTTGCAAGGCGATATTCGCTGCGTCTTCAACCGGATACCGGTAGGCTCCGGTGCTTATTGAGGGGAAGGCTATGCTTTTAATACCTTTTGATGATGCGAGGTTGAGAGAGTTTTGATAAGCATTACGGAGAAGCGTAGGTCCATTGTGTTTTCCGTCTCTGTAAACAGGCCCGACCGTATGTATGACAAACTTTGCTTTGAGATTTCCTCCTGAGGTAATCACAGCCTCGCCGGTTTCGCAGTGTCCTATCTTGATGCATTCCTCAAGTATCTTCGGCCCGCCAGCCCTGTGGATCGCTCCGTCAACCCCGCCGCCGCCGAGGAGAGTTTTATTCGCGGCGTTTACTATCGCATCAGTATCCTGCTTTGTTATATCGCCTTCAACGAGGGAGAGTGTGCTTTTGTTGATTTGGATTTCCATAAGTTCCTAAAAAAATCAAACTGTCCAGTCTACAACCTTTAAATGTTTTATCTTCCGGAACTCTCTTACATTATTGGTTACAAGGGTGATGCCAAGGCTCAGGGCATGCGCGCCTATCAGCATATCCATGGAGCCTATCGGATTCCCTCTCTTTTCAAGCGCTGCCCTTAGATCGCCGTAAGACCTGGCAACCTTTTCGTCAAAATCAGCTATCTCAAGCGGCAGAATAAAGGCATCCAAAGCCTCCCCGTTCTTTCTGACATGCTGACTTTTTGCCACGCCGAATCTAAGCTCAGCAAGCCCTATGGATGAGATGCCGATCTCTCCGACAGAATATGCCTTGAAACGTTTCAGCACGCTGGGCGGCTTCTGCTTGATAATGTAAATGCAGGTGTTTGTATCCAGCATAAACTTCATCAGAATATCTCCCGTGTCTGGGCTTTGGGCTGCTTCCTTTCCTTCATGAAATCATCAGAAAACCTGTCGAGGCTGTCAATCAGCGACTCCCATGAATCCTTTGCAGGGATCAGCATGACAATATTGCCTGATTTTTTAACATAAACGTGGTCGTCTTTGAACCTGAACTCTTTTGGCAGCCTGACAGCCTGGCTTTGGCCGTTCTGAAATATCTTTGCGGTCTTCATATATCACCTCCCGAGATAGTATATATTGAGAATATATATTTATTCAAGGAGTATGACGTATCTAAGCAACGTCAGCAATGCGGATTTTGCAATCTTCTGCAACCAGCTTCAGCATGGTTATTTGAACGCCTCAAAACCTTTTAAGTAATCGTCATAATCTATCGGAGATTCAATTCCGAATTCTGATAATAAATCTACTGCTTCGCTTACCGAGAGTTCCAACTTCTCAGACAAAGCGCTTAATGACAGCTTGCCCTCTCTGTAAAGTTTTATCATCAGAAATTCCCATCCGTAATCTATGAGTTCTCTTGCAACTGCAGACCTGTCTTTATGTCCTGTTTTGGACAGTTCATTGATTCTCTTTATCTCCCTGTCTTTAAGCCTTAAACTTATTACTGACATTATTTGCCTCCTTTCAGCCTTTTTGCAGCATCATCTATTATTCGTTTATTGTACCGCCCGTATAAAGATAATTTTTCGAGTTTTACGACTGCCATCTCTTTGTCAATTCTCCCTTTTCCCGCAAGGTTTATTAAAAAGTGAATTGCTGTTGTAAATTGAATATTCAATATCTTGCACGCTTTTATAGTCGGCAAATCATCCGCAGCAAGAGGCAGTTGCTTTTTTAATGCAATAGTAATCGACTCAGCCTCACCAGCATGAATTTTGAAATCTCTGCACAGCGCTGCCGCAGCTTCCTTGCTTGCAGTAACCACTTCAATTTTATGGTTATCAATAAGAGCCGAAATTAATTTGGCATCAAAAGTATCCTTGCGCGTGCATTCGGTTCTTACCATTTTTGGAATTATTATTTGAGTGTCATTTGAGATAACACCTAATAGTTCAGCTTTTGCCAGTAATATCAGAGTGGAAGAATCAAAAACCATTTTCATATGTTTACAATATACTACATGTGTAATTAATTAATCAACTTTTTAATACAAATTGCCAATAGTTAGCCTTATAGGGCAAAATACTGGCAAAAGTATCTAAGTCTCTTTAGTTTCAACAATATGTGAGATGCATCGTTGTTCCAAGGTATTACTTTGAGGATGACTTCACATATTCCTCTTAAACGTCAGTATCGCGATCACCATCATCACATTGGTAAAAACTAACAGGAAGACAATGTCATTGAAGATAACGTTCATGCCCGCACCCTTGAATAAGACGGATTTCAGCGCGTGTACCGCGTATACTTCTGGATTAACCTTTGCGAACGCCCTGAGCCAGCCGGGGAAACTCTCTATCGGATATATCGCGCCGCTTGGGAAGAAGAATATTACATTAAGAAAACCGCTTGAGAGGCCTACGATCCTCGGATGTGTTGCCCTTCCGAGGATGACGAACATGAGGCTCAGCAGGGCGAGAGTGGTTAGAACTATTATCATAAAGATGGAGAACATCTGCTCAATACCTTTTGAAAAAGGGATGCCTGTGATCAGCATGCTCGCTATCAATACTACAAAGGCTATCACAGTCGTTATCAAAAGGCCGCTTATGACAAGCCCTGAAACGATGTCAGTCTTGGAGAGAGGCGTGAGAAGGTAGCTCTCATCTATGCCTAAGAACCTGTCCATCACAAGGTTAAAAACCCCGGCTGTCATGGTGCCTAAGAATATCGCCATTATCACAACACCGGGCACGAGCGTCTGGTAGTAATCAACCATGCTGTAGATCTCAATGTTCCTTACATAGAACTCATAAGGCTTCTCCCTTACAGAAACATGCTCCTCCCGTACACTGTTTAATACACTGTTCACAAGCGCTTTGATAGTCACGGTGGAGACAGTATCGGTGTTGTCAAGAAAGAGTCCGACATCAGGTTCGCTCTTCAGGTTTGCCCTCTTGGTGAAATCAGGAGGGATTATCAAAGCTGCTTTATATGCCCCGTTCCTGACGCCTGTGAGAGCGGCATCCTGATCATTCAGCATATGGATCGAGACAGTTTTTGCGCCTGCCTCGACAGCCCTGAGGTTATCGATCAGCCTTCTTGAGTAGACTCCGGAATCCTGGTCTACTATCGCAAGCGGAAGTTCCTTAAGCTTTCCCTGAAAAGAGTTACCGAGGATAAGAAGATAGACCATGGGCATGACAAGGCTCATCATCACAACGATAGGATTGCGTATGAACTTCTTGATATCTCTCTCTATAACAGCCAGTAATCTGGTCATCTTGAAAGTTTTTGAGGCAGGCCCGCGCCGACAAAGAAGTTTATCTTCTTTGCGCCTTCCTCGCGTATTGATTTTCCTGTGTGATGTATAAATACATCTTCAATAGACAACTGGTGGATGTTCACTGATGTCACTATCCCGCCTGCCTCTTTCACATTATCAACAAGCGGCGAGAAATCAAGAGCTCCGTTATCCACGTACACCCGTAAAGTAGCTCCGTCTATCACAATATTATGGACAAAAGACAGCCCTTTTATCTTATCTTCAACCGGACTGATCTTTGAAATATCAGACAGTGTAAGGTAGATGATGTCATTGCCCGGAAGTTCGGATTTCAGCTTTGCCGGAGAATCAAGCGCTATTATCTTTCCGTTATCAATGATGGCAAGCCTTTCGCACAACGCCTCGGCCTCTTCCATATAGTGGGTGCTCAGGAATATTGTCAGCGAGTAATCTTTTCTGAACTTCTCAAGAAACTCCCACACAACACGCCTGCTCTGAGGGTCAAGTCCTATGGTGGGTTCATCAAGAAAGAGAACTTTCGGAGCGTGGACGAGAACGCGCGCTAACTCAAGCCGCCTGCGCATACCGCCGGAGTAGGTGGCGACAAGGTCATTCTGCCTGTTGGACAGGCCGATGATCTCAAATAGATCCTTTATCTTTTCCTTCCGCTCCCTTGACGGTATGCTGTAAAACCTGCCGTACAGATCCATGTTCTCATACCCAGTCAGGTCAAGGTCGCTTGTCAGAGCCTGCGGAACAACCCCTATCTTCTTTCTTACTTCCTGAGGAGACGCGGAGACATCAATGCCTGCGACAACAGCCCTGCCGCTGGTGGGTTTAAGCAGTGTGGTGAGCATCCTGATCAGTGTGGTCTTGCCCGCGCCGTTCGGGCCTAAAAAACCGAAGAACTCGCCATCAGGAACATTAAAACTAACATCGTCCACTGCGGCAAGAGTGCCGAACTTCTTCACCAGTCCGGAAACCTCTATGGCATTTGTCTTTTGCATAAGTTCATAAGTTCAACTGTTGATGCTTCTATTATTAATGTCGTCCTATCTTTCATGTTTTGTCATTCCGGCTTGTCCGGAATCTCTCTAATCCCCATCCTTGGATTCCCGACAAGCGGGAATGACGACTTTTTACGAGTTCATCAAATGTTAGTTCCCTAAAAACGCCTTCTTTACTTCCTCACTTTTTAGAAGATTGCAGCCTGTATCTTCCATGAATATGCTGCCTATCTTGAAAACATAACCTCTATGTGCTATCTCAAGAGCCATGCGAGCGTTTTGTTCTACAAGCAATATACTTGTACCTGTTTTATTTATTTCAATGAGTTTCTCAAAAATTGCGTCAACATATAATGGGGAGAGTCCGAGAGACGGTTCATCAGCAAGAAGCAGTTTTGGTTTTTGCATCAATGCCCTCCCCATGGCAAGTAACTGTTGTTCGCCGGTAGAAAGGACGCCCGCTTTCTGTTTTCTTTTGTCTTTCAATGAAGGGAACATATCCATGATTTTTTCTATTTCGTCATTAACACTATTCCCTTTATTATTAATTGCTCCCATTTCAAGGTTCTCAATAACTGTCATAGATGAAAAAAGATGTCTGCCTTCGGGTACAAGAGATATGCCTTTTAATACATGCTCATCAGGTCTTAGGTCTTTAATGTTTTCTCCATTCAAACGAATATCACCAGTTTTGAGATCAACCATTCCAAATACAGCCTTAAGCGCAGTAGATTTCCCTGCTCCATTAGGGCCGATCATCGCTACTATCTCATTTGAATTAACATTGAACGAGACATCTTCAATGGCTTTGACCGCTCCGTAAGAAACACTTATGTTCTTAGCATCAAGTAGCAACTTTTCTCCTCTTCCCCATATACGCATCAATCACGGCTTCATTATTCTGTATTTCGTTTGGTGTACCTTCGGCTATTTTCATACCATGGTTCAAAACAATGATCTTATCCGAAATGTCCATAACAACTTTCATGTTGTGTTCAATAAACAGTATCGTCTTGCCTGAAGCTTTAAGACCTTCTATAATCTCAAGCAGCTTAGGAATAGTATTTGGAAAAACGCCCGCTGTAGGTTCATCAAAAAGGTAAAAATCAGAATCTGTTCCAAGTGTCCTTGCTATCTCAAGAAGCCTTCTCTGACCGTGTGAAAGATTATTAGCAAGTTCTTCTCTCTTATTCTCAAGTCCAACCGTTTTAAGCAATTCCATCGCCTTATCTTTGTTTTCCCTTTCCTCTTTGAGCATAGATGATGTTCTGAAAATTGCCGCTGAAAGACTCTCACCGTTGTTGTAATCAAGTCCAAGTAATACATTCTCAAGTACAGTCATTTGAGGGAAAAGCCTGATGTTCTGAAATGTCCTTCCTATCCCAAGATTGAAAATCTTATGAGGAGCAAGGTGTGTGATATTTCTTTCATTAAATATGATCTTGCCTGATGCAGGTCTGTAAAAACCTGTAATAAGGTTGAACGTAACAGTCTTCCCTGAACCGTTCGGCCCGATCAGCGCAGTAATTGTTCCTTTTTCTATTCCAAAAGAAAGGTCATCAACTGCCTTGACCCCGTCAAAGTTTTTGGATAAGTTTTCTAAATTAAGTATTCCCATCTACTTAAACCTGTATTCTCCTATTATTCCCTGCGGCCTTTTAATCATTAAAACGATTAAGAGAAGCCCATATATCATTTGCCTGAGAGGAGCTGCAATAGAACTCGGCATTCCAAGAAACCTCAGCATCTCAGGGAAGATTACGAGTATCAACGCACCGATAAAAGAGCCCTTGATGTTTCCCATCCCTCCGAATACAACCATCAGAAGAACTGCGATAGATTCCATCATAGTGAAACTTGAAGGGTCAATGAAGGTTATATAATGCGCATAAAGGCTTCCTGCTATTCCAGCAAAAAACGCCCCTACAACAAAGACGATGAGTTTATACCGGTTAACATCTTTTCCTATTGAAAGACTTGCAACTTCATCCTCTCTAATGCTTTTGAGAATTCTTCCAAAAGGAGAGTCCACAATCCTGTTGATTATGAATGCTGTAATTAAAACAAAGACTATAACCAAGACAAGATACGCCCAGACAGGCTGAAGCTCAAAACCAAGAACGCTGAACTTTGGAATTCCCGGCAATCCCATTGGCCCCCTTGTCAAATCAACCCAGTTTTTTGAAATGGAATAAACGATGACTCCAAATCCAAATGTGGCAAGCGCAAGGTAATCTCCTTTGAGTCTCATTGAGGGGAATCCGATCACAAGTCCGAGTATAGAAGCAAAACAAGCTCCGACCAATAGCCCGATCCATGGAGATATGTCGTAATTCAAGGCAAGAAGACTTGAGGTATATGCGCCAACACATGAAAAAGCAATATGGCCTAAGGCAGGTATGCCTGTATAGCCGAGAATGAGGTTCAGGCTGAGGGTCAAGATAATGTATATACCTGAGATAATCAATATGTGCAAAAGATATTCCATTACAATCTTTCCTTATCGTCCTTCTTTCCTAAAATACCTTCAGGTCTGAGGAGAAGAAAAATAATTAAAACAGCAAAAGCAATTGTATCCTTCCATCCAGCCTGAATCTTCCATATTCCGAGGTTTTCCACAATGCCTAAGAAGAAGCCTCCAATCACTGCGCCGGGAATGCTCCCGATCCCTCCGATAATGGCAGCGATGATTCCTTTAAGAATTGCATTCATGCCCATAGTCGGCTCAATGTTCGTTTCAAGGGAGATTAGAATCCCTGCCATTCCCGCAAGCGCGGAACCGATGCCAAAGGCATATAAAATTATCTTTTCAGGATATATCCCTGATACACTTGCACCAATAGCATCATCAGCAACAGCCCTGATTGCCTTCCCCATCTTTGTTCTGTCAACTATAAACCAAAGGATTGCAAAAAGAATTAGTGAGGCAGAGAGAATAAGAATCTGAATTGGTGTTATGACTGCTGATAATATTTGATAACCCTCAACAACAGGGCCTGTCCGTAAAGTGAGTATCTGTGCTCCGTATAGAAGCTGAAGAAGATTTTGAATGAATATGAATATACCGAATGAGGCTATCAGAAACACAAGCGCCGGTGAATTGCTTTTTCTCAGAGGCAGATAAACAAGCCTGTCAATAGCTATGCCAAAAATGGCTGCAAAGACCGAGGCCAAAAAAAAAGAGAAAAAGGGATTGATACCTAAGGATATTGAAAAGCTATAGGCTAAATATGCCGCCACTGCATATATAACGCCATGTGCAAAATGAAAAAAACGGACGGTTTTGTGAATTATCGTGAACCCAAGTGCGATAAGAGCATAAATACTTCCTGATATTATGCCATTAAATAAAAGCTGATTTAACACTTTATTAGTGAATATATTTCCACATATCCAAAGACTTCTCTAATAAAATTATTTTCAAAGGACAGTTCTCGACGTTCCACATATGGTCTAATCACCTTTGTGCCTGAGGATGCTCTAACTCTCCTTTTGAAAGTAACGGCAAGTGCTTGTTGATTTTTTTAAGCTTAAGTTTTATAGTTTTTTCTTTTTTAATTTTCATTGCAATCACCGCCTGTTATAAATAAATTATTTTTAATCAAGTCTCTTGTGAAAGAATCCGCTTCTTTTTTATTACTTATGTTTAACTTGTCTCTAACATATTGTTTCAATTCATCTATTGTAAATATTTTATCAGTGTCCTTTAAAAATCTCAATGTCTCCTTTGACGGCAATTCATAAAGACAATCGTAAACGAAATCATAGAGTAAATAGGAGCGTGGCTGAGAATTATAATTATTGAATGATTTCCCTGACAAATATGGATTAATATAATATACTTTTTGTTTATGTCTTACCTCATTTTCTTTCATGGCAGTTTTAAATGATAAAAAATGACTAATATTTTCTGGATATTTCTTATGTCCTATGAAGCCATCAATCATATCTTCTATCTCTTTTTTTATTTTCTCATAGTTAATACTTACTGATGAATCGCGTCGCTCATATCCATATAAATATTCTAAGTCATAATTTTCTTTCTTGAAAATATTTTTTATATTAAAACGATCAGGTTTATAAAAAACAGGAGTTAATGGTTTTAGCTGATAGATACTAATATAATAAGAAAAAGTATCCTTATCTACATACCGTAATATACTATTGATAAATTTCTTTGATAAATCCAAATCCGACATCGTTTCAGTCGGGAATCCTATCATAATAAAAAGATGTATACCTATGCCAACATCTTTTGAATTTTGTAATATTCTTCTTATTAATGCAATATCTGTCCCTTTGTTCATTTCGTTTAAAACTTTTTGATTACCACTTTCAAGTCCGAAGTAAAGCTTCTCACAACCGCTCTGCTTCAATAATTGCAAGGTTTCATTGTCAAATCTTTTATCAAACCTGGCTCCTGCATACCACCGTATCTTGTCCCCCCCATTTATTAACAGACTAGCAACTTCTTTCAATATGGTCGGCGGTAATGACTCATTAACAATTGAAAAATCATACGTTACGTAGGCTTGTGATAAGTATCTCAAATCACTAACAATTTCATCAGATTTTTTACTCCGTAATCCTCTGCCTGCTATAAGGAATTGGTTGCAAAAAGAACATTTCCCCCAATAGCAACCACGTGCAGGTTGATATGATAATACGGGGGTAGGAGAAAGATATTCGGCCAACGGCAAACCATTATAATCTGGTGGTGGGATTTGGTTAACATGTTCTCTATGCATAACTGACGTTTGATTTACACGTTTTTCAATAACGTCATAATACATAATATTCGGCACTTCTGTTATTCGTTTAGTACCGGATATGTGTTGCAATAAATTAAGGAAAGGAGTTTCTCCCTCACCGAGAATAAGATAATCTACGTAATGAAAAAACTGGGGAATCTGTTTGATATTATCTTCCAATCGATTAAAGACTTGTCCTCCAAAAACAATTTTCACCTTTGGCATCATATCCTTATACATTTTAGCCAAAGTGAAGGATGGTATAATCTGAGAAAGTGCGGTAACCGAAATGCCAATAATGTCATAAGTATTTTGGTTGTTTTTCTTAATAAAACTGTCCTTGAAATAGTCGATATAAGGATTTTCTGGTGAAGACGTAGCATCTATAATCTCATCAAAAGCCTGATTAGAAAATCTCATGGAAAAGTTCTTTGGTGTAATAAGTGAAGGATAATAAGCTGCTGAAATAATATCAAAACTCCTCTCTATAACATTTTTATGAAAGTTATATTCAGACATAGTTGTTTCTGCTCGATGTTTAAAATAGCGAAGAGAACGTGCGATGTTCTTTGCAACAATGGGATAATAGAGCATTACCTCACATAGATACTGGTACATCTCTTTTTTATCGATATCTAGATGTCCGCTAACTTTCTTGAGACTACTAGCGACACATCTTACACGTTTAATACATTTTTTCAAAAACTCTTTCTTTGTTAAATAGTAGAATGCATCAAGATTTGCATCAAACTGATCAACAACCTGAACACCATTTTGCTTTAAAAAAGCTTTGAGCATTGGGGTGCTGATGTACGGCTGATCAACGGAAAAGTTCGGTGGAAATATTAAGAGTATTTTTAATGTCATTTTTTATGTATCTCATACATTTGGAGCAATATTCGCAATCAGCTTTTGTTGTAATGCTATTACTTCATATTTAAATTCACTAGCGCTTATTTGCTCTACTTGAAGATCAGAAAAAATCGTTCCTGTACAACTATCCTTTTCTTCGCATAGGTTAGCTGTTGTTAATGCATAATAAAGTGAATCTTTAATATCCGTTACATCTTCCCCCAAAGAATACATAGCTAACGCTTCTACAACAAAATAATTAGCTCTTATGTTGAGACTTTCCGGAATATCCTGACGAAGAAAACGTAAGAGCAGATTAAGTCTTTGTTTAGTTATTTCTGCATCCGAGAATTCATCAACGCGTCTAGGAACAATAACTCGAATGTCGTGCCCCTCAACTTTTTCATAATAATAACGGCCAGGAATTAAGACATAATATAATAAAGCTGAGTAGTTCATTGGCTGATACTTTAAAACTTTATCAATGAGACAACTCGCTGCACCTATTAAATCAGCAGGGATAAGCTTCAACTTTCGCTCGCAACCTTTATTTCGCTCTCCCGTTTTTAATTTACTCAAGCATTTGATAATTTGATTTTGAGTCTTTTCAGTATAGTACAGCCACTTATCATTTATAGATATTGCAAAAATCGTTAATGCCAAGCCATATTCAGCTTGATTTTTTATGTTGTTATCTCCCCCAATATGCAGTTGTGTGAAAGTTTCAATTGATTTATCGTACTCACCTTGTTGCCTATATGCAATGCCTAATCTATATAAAACTTTACAATAAAGATCTGTATCTAAGTTTTTTTTTAAAAGTTCTTCAAATGTGTTAATTGCCCTTGGATAATCATTTTCTGCACAATAATTAATCGCTCGGGCAAACCTAAGTGTTGAGCCGTTTCCAACCTTATCCAAATATTTAAGGACATAGCTATCTTCGCGAAAGACTATTTTGTCTATTGATGTTATGACATCATAAGATGACTTTGAAATTTGATGACTTTCAGTGAAGTTAGGGAGATGAGCCAATGCAAGTTCAGCATTTGAAACAGTCAGTCGAGAAACTTCATCTAGTTTCTTGTCCATATCGAACAATTCTTTAATTTTATTACCAAAGAAAAGGCCGACTAAGCCAAATACTACTCCTATAAATGTTAATCCGATTTTTGCATAATCCGCTTGTAACTTATTTTCTGAATCTCTGTTCTTCCTTGGGGGATCTACCTGATTTACATTGTCTGGTATTTGTGCATTAACTGCTTTAGAAGAGTCTTGTGCGATTTTATCTAATCTATTGGCATCTTGACTATCATTATTTTTAAGTTTCTTATCAATTGCAGCAATGTTATCACTCAGGGCCTGAACTTTATTTTCAATGGTTAATGAATGAAATGACCACATTGATACTATCGATGAAATAATCACTATCATCAAGGCAAGAATATGCCATGCCGTTTTCCAATAATCCATGAGAATTGCAGCAACACCAGTAGAGACCAGCAGAATTGAAAACAACGTAGCCAACTGAGGATCAAACTCCAAAAAAGCTGCACCATAAACAAAATATCCTGCCGCAATTAATGCACAGGCCAAAATAAGTTTATCTAGCCTCTTTAATAACCATAAAAACTTTATAAAGTTACGAGTTAGATATTCTTTTGTTAGATATTTTTTTATATGTCTAACCATATCCATACTTTTTACTTAAAATCAGTAAAATTACCATTCTTAACAGTCATAACCCTCGACTGCTTAATAACGTCACCACCAGGCATAATCGAGGTACTACCTGTTGCTCCTTGATAATTTATTAAATTCAACAAAGCATTTCTTATATCATCTATTATCATGCCTTTTTCTTTTATAGTGCTGAAGATTATACTTGCAGCATCATATGCATGTGCAGCATATACACCAGCCTTACTTTTAAATTTTACCTCGTAGTTTTTGACAAACTTTTGAACCACGGGATCATTACTGTTTTCATCAAAAAAAGGCTGAACGAAGACAACGCCCTCAGCTGCATTGCCCGCAATTTTTAAAATTTCCGGCTCATGGAATGTTCCACAGCTCATAAACTGTACTTTGACATCAAGCTCTTTAGCCTGAATCAGTATTTTTGCAAATTCCTTTGCATAGCCAGCAAGATAAATACCATCTGGCGAGTTTTTCTTAATTTTTGTCAGTTGTGCCCTAAAGTCTGAGTCCCCTTCATTGTATGTTTCTACAATCACGACACTACCCCCAAGCTTGCTAATTGTTGAAGCAAAAACTTCTTTTAATCCAATTCCGTATTCATTGTTTCCATGAAGCACCGCAAGTTTCTTCAATTGTAATTTCTGCATGGCAATCTCTGCGGCAACAGCACCTTCAGCGATATCAGATGGCCATACTCGAAAAAAATATTGACTTGAATTAGATAGCTTGGGACTGGATGCAGACGGGGACATAAGGATAACTCTGTTTTTGTCGATAATTGGAATCATTGCCAATGTTGGTGAACTGAACGCATCACCAAAAACCACCTGAACTTTATCTTGGGTGATAAGTTTTTGTAGTGCTGATACCGCTGAGGTGGACTCACCCTTCGAATCCTCATAAATCACTCTGACTTGCTGCCCTTGTATTCCGCCTGTGCTATTTACTTCAGAAACTGCTAAGTCAATACCTTCTTTTTCCTTGATGCCATATACAGCCCCATCCCCTGTTAGCGGTAATATCGCCCCTATTTTTATTTCTGTATCCTCTTTCTTAGTACACCCGAAAGAAAAGACCATAATGAAAGCCATGAAGATTGAGATTATTACTGGAAATACTAAGGACTTATAATGAATTCTTTTCATGACACATTCCTCCAAAAATAAGATTTATCGGATACCATAATAATATTCTTCATCATTATAATTCGGCTCTCTTTGTTCTTTTACGCGAGGATAGGTAAGTGAACTTGTTTCTATTTTGGCATACTCACCATCTTTAGTCCTTTTCAGAAAAGTAATCAGAGCATTTTCTTCTTTTTCTATCTTCATTATCTTATGCCACTTTCTGTGTGACCAACGGCAGTATATAAATATCGTATTTATCTTCAAGCCTGATACATTCTTTATGACATTCAGATTCGACTTCCTCAATCGAAAGCCGGGGAGGGACTTCAACTTCTATTGTAAAGTCCTCATCTTCAACAGGCGGAATTGGTTTTGTTTTTATGCCGGGATATTTCTGATAGAGAGCCTCTATTAATTCAGCAACTGCGTCAGCAAGCAATGTTTTATCACTCATTACCGCTTTCATTTTAATAGGCCCCTTTTAGATAAAATGGTTTTTATAGTATCGTCAACTAACTCTATCATATTTTTCATATGCTTCGGGTTAAACCAGAAACCATGAACAAAAGGTTTGATGATAGCAAGATGTTTCCATACCTTCCCCTCATCCGGCTCGCCAATCGCAGCCCACATCGCCTGATAGGATGCATAATATAACCGTGAGATTGCACTATTATGTCTTTTGTTTTCATAAAGAAATTTTGCATCTTCAAGATAAATTTGAGCGTATTTGAGCCTTAATTCAATCATATTCTCGTTCTTTTTAACTCAAGCTCGTTACCGCTCATTCTTTTCTTGATATATTCGTTTAATAAGCTCATGTGGTAAATTTCTTACAATTTCCTCTAAAAACTATTGGATATTATTAGCAGAATTATATAGGTTTTCAACATAGTTATTCAACAATAAAATTGTAATGCCAGCCCGCCGAAATAATCCCCCTATTTAAATGGTATCTCAGCATTGACCGTCATGCCGGGTTTAAGCATCTTTTCGGTATCATCAACCTTGATCTTTATGTGGAATGTCTTTATGTCCTGCTGCCCGCTCTTAACATCTCTTTGAGTGGCGAACTCAGCATACCTTCCTATCTCAGAAACCTTTCCCTTAATCGTCCTGCCGGGCATTGCATCGCTGCTGATGACCGCATCATCTCCAACGGCAACCGTTCCTAACTTGGTCTCTTCAACATCTATCCTCACCCAGATATCATTCATATCAACAAGCGAGATAATTGAAGCGCCCGGAGAAACAAACTCTCCGGGTTCAATAGATTTGTAAACAACCGTTCCTGATATCGGCGACTCAATGACGATGTCCAGCAATTGTGCCTTTCTGACCGACAACATCGCCTCTGCTTCATTCCGCGCGGCTACTGCGGAAGCCAGCCCGCTGAGTGTTGCCTTATAATTTGCCGAGGCTGTGCTGCTGTTTCTTTCTACAATGTCAAAGTCAGACTGGGATATCAGCCCTTCTTTCAAAAGTTCTTTCTTACGTTTTAACTGCGCGGATGCCTCCTCCATGCCTGCCCTAGCCGCCTCTCTCTTTGCCTTGGCAGTCTCTATGTCAGCCGCAGCTCTCTGCACAGAGGCTTCGGCCTGTTTAATAAGCGCGTCAAGGTCATTATTCTCAAGACGCGCGACAACTGAACCTTTGTCAACAGAATCTCCCTCATTGCAGCATAGGAAAGATAACTTCCCTGCGACCTTTGAGGTAATATTGACCTCAAGCGCCTGGACGATGCCGGCTTTGCTGATAGATGTCACCGGCTTGTTATTCGCTTTGCGAAAGTAAACAACAGCAGTTGTCACTATTACAATAAGAACTAATATGGCCAATCGTTTCTTCATCTCTTCACCTTTCTTTTAAAAAGTCAGCTTTCTCCGCTTATTGTCATTCCGGCTTGTCCGGAATCTATTTTTTACAATATTTCATGCTGGCTTGTCCAGCATCTTGAAACGAGTTTTACCGACTTTTTTCAAGACGATTCCGGACAAGCCGGAATGACACTACACTTGACATGGCACAATATCAATTACAGTCACTTCCGGCTGGGATAAGAAACGCACCGGAGGCCCTGCTGTTCCAGCGCCTCTGCTGGTATATAGCGCTGAACCTTTGGCAAGCTTATAATATCCTGCGTAATAAGGATAGAAAGTTCTTATCGCAAAGTGAACAGGGAATATCTGCCCTTTATGAGTATGTCCTGAAAGCTGAAGGTCGAAAAGCCCGAGCGAATCTCTATTAATGTCAGGCCTGTGCTTCAGCAGGAGCGTAAACAATCCTGTTTTGAACCCTGAAAGCATATCGCTCTCTTTCAACTCATTTTTTCCCTTTCCTGATCTCATTGCCTCGATCGCCGGGTCATCAACGCCGGCAATGTTGATAATATCCTTCACTGTCACTCCTTCTCCGCGAAGAAGCCTGAAACCGGAATCAGCAATAAACTTTTTGGCATGATCCAGGCCTGAGTATGATTCATGATTACCTAATACCGCATATTTACCAAGCGGCGGCATTATGGCATTAAGCTCACCGGAGAGGAAATCAATATGATCCATCTCAGCGTTAAGCATATCGCCGGTTGAAACAATAAGGTCAGGTTTTTCCATCTCAATTATATTCATCACTTTATCCAGCATCTCTTTCCCGAGAATAATTCCCAGGTGGAGGTCTGATATCTGGAGTATTCTGACTCTATGCAGGCCGGCAGGAAGTTTTGAATTGTTCACGGTAAGCCTTTCAGTGCGGATCTTTTTTGCGTCAAAAAAACCATATGCCGTGCAAATTATGGAAACAGAAAGAGATGTAAATAAAATCTGCGCAGGTGAGAGAATAATGCCTGCGTAAGGTTTACTAAAAAACGGCGCTGTAAATTTTACTAACAGATTATAACAATCCAAAGAAAGAGCAGACGAGAAGAACAGGATAAGCAGCGCGACCCACATGTGAATGGCCAATGTGATTGTTCTTGAGCGGTTTCCTTTGCCTCTGGCAAAAAAATGTATCAATAAGGGAGATGCCGCTAAGAACAGGAGAACTAGCGCCAGGAAAAAAGTTCCCGCCGCACCAAATTGAAAGGCATCAGTGATCTTGTAAAACAGGTGTACATGAGCCGTAATAAATACTGCGCAAAATATTAATAAGATCATGAAGTCGTTTTAAACATCTTGCGTGTCTTGGACTGTAATCTGTCCATGTAATAATAAACCACCGGCGTTATGTAGAGGGTCAGCAGCTGCGATACAAGCAGGCCGCCGACAACCGCAAGGCCGAGAGAACGGCGCGAATCAGCGCCAGCGCCGAATCCGACAGCTATCGGCAAGGTTCCCATGAGCGCGGCCATAGTTGTCATCATGATCGGCCGGAAACGCACAATGGCACCCTCATAGATCGCCTCAAGCGGCGTCTTGCTGCCCTGACGCTCGGCCTCAAGCGCAAAGTCTATCATCATGATGGCGTTCTTCTTCACGATACCGACGAGCATGATGATACCGACAAAGGAGTAAAGGTTCAGATCCTTGCCGAATATAAGAAGTGTTATAAGCGCTCCGAAACCCGCAGCAGGCAATCCTGAAAGTATGGTCAAAGGATGTATATAACTCTCGTACAGTATTCCGAGAACGATATATATCACTACAATAGCAAGGAGCAGGAGCATGGCAAGCCCGACCGTTGATGCCTTATAGACCTGTGCCGTGCCCTGAAATCCTGTTGTGATAGAGGACGGCAATGCCTTTGCCTCCTTCTCAACAGCGGCAACGGCATCGCCAAGCGGAGTGCCGGGTTTGAGGTTAAAAGATATAGTCACAGCTGTGATCTGCCCGAGATGATTAACTGACAGCGGCCCGAGCCCTTTCTTTATTATGGCAAGTGAAGAGAGAGGAACTAAACTGCCTGTGTTTGAGCGGACATAGAGCATACCGAGCGCTGACGGGTCCAGCTGATACTGCGGCTCCAGTTCCATGATCACCTGGTACTGATTTGTAGAAGAGTATATGGTCGAGACCTGGCGCGCGCCGTAGGCGGAATAGAGAGTGTCTTCTATCTGCTGTGCTGTTATGCCGAGCGTTGCAGCACGGTCGCGGTCTATCTCAAGGTTCACCTGCGGGTTCTTGATCTGAAGGTCGCTGTTCACATCCTGGATCATGGGCAGTGCGCGAAGCTTTTTCTCAAAGTCAGCGGCGTTAGCGTAGAGATCCTTTATATCCGGGCTCTGAAGCACGAACTGATACTGCGCTTTCGAAAGGGTCGCCTCAAGGCGTATAGGCGGCGGGTTCTGCATGAACATCATAACGCCCGGAACACCCATCACCTTCGGCCTGAGATTCATTATTATCTGATCCGCGTTCATCTTGCGTTCTTCCCTCGGCTTCAGCTTCATGAACATCAGGCCTCCGTTCGAAGCCACCCTCGGGCCTGCTGCGCCTACAACCGACATAAATGCTTCAACATTTGGATCCTGAAGCACAATATCTGCAAGCTTCTGCTGATGTCGCTTCATCTCATCAAATGAAATGCCCTGAGCAGCTTCTGTGAAGGCGAATATCCCGCCAATGTCATCCGATGGGAGCAGGCCTGTAGGCATTATGGTAAAGAGCCAGACCGTTACAGCAGTCAATGCAAGTGTCACCACAATGGTTGTGCGGCGGAAATGGAGAACCCCTTTGAGCGTCCTCTCATATAGGCTGCGCATACCGTCAAAGAACCTCTCCATAAAATTATAGAGCCTTCCGTGCCGCTCTTCTCCCAACGGCCTGAGAAAACGGCTGCAGAGCATTGGTGTGAGCGTCAGAGAAACAAATCCCGAGATGAGTATCGCCACCGTAATGGTCACGGCAAATTCGTGCAGCATTCTGCCTAACATTCCTGCCATAAAAAGAATGGGGATAAACACTGCGACAAGCGAGAGTGTCATGGAAAGAATTGTAAATCCAATCTCTTTTGAGCCGCGTAATGCTGCATCCATGGGCTTCTCGCCATGCTCCATGTGCCGGACGATATTTTCAAGCATAACTATCGCGTCATCAACTACAAAGCCGACAGAAAGTGTAAGCGCCATCAGAGTTATATTGTTTACAGAGAACCCGAGGCCGTACATCGCGGCAAACGTACCAATGATGGATAGCGGAAGCGCAAGGCTTGGGATCACCGTAGCTGACACATTGCGCAGAAATAAGAAAATAACAAGTACAACAAGTGCGATGGTAAGCAGCAGTGTGAATTTAACATCCGAGACTGACGAACGGATCGACTCTGAGCGGTCGAAAAGTATATTCAGTTCCACGGCAGCCGGAAGCTGGCTTCGGAAATTCGGGATCTGCTGCTTGACGCTGTCCACAACTTCTATAGTATTGGTTCCGGGCTGACGCTGGATCGCCAGAACAACAGCCCTGACAGACTTGCCTTTTGTGTTATACCATGCTGCGATCTTGTCATTCTCAATACTGTCAGTTACCGCGGCTATGTCCTGCAGGCGCACTGGCGAGCCGTCTCTGTAAGCAACAATGATCGTCTTGAATGACTCAGCATTATAGAGCTGCCCGCTTGCCTGGATAGTAAAGGCCTGCTTATCTCCCTGCAGCCCGCCTGTCGGCAGGTTCACGTTCCAGCGTGACAATGAAGAGGCTACCTCGTCGAGTCCGATCTTACGGTTCGCCAAGGCCTTTGGATCGACCTGAACACGCACCGCGTACTTCTGTGAACCATAGATCGCCACTTGAGCAACGCCCTTAATCATGGAGATGCGCGGCGAAATGATTGTGTCGGCATACTCATTCACGTCAGAGAGAGGAAGTGTCGGCGAACTGAGAGCCAGATAAATTACAGGCTGGTCAGCCGGGTTGACCTTCTGATATGACGGAGGGCTCGGCATGTCCCTCGGCAGCTGACGTGCAGCCTTGGATATAGAGGCCTGAACATCCTGCGCAGCTGCATCAATGTTACGCTCCAGCGCGAACTTTAGTGTAATGACAGAAATCCCCTGTCCATTGGTGGATGTCATGGCGTCCAGGCCGGAGATCGTTGAGAACTCGCGCTCCAACGGAGTAGCGACAGCGCTTGCCATCGTCTCAGGGCTCGCGCCCGGCAGGCTTGCGCGCACCTGTATGGTCGGAAAATCAATGTTCGGAAGATCATTAACCGGAAGTATCCGGTAAGCAAAGACCCCGAAGATCATTACCGCAATCATGACCAGGCTCGTCATGATAGGGCGTTTTATAAATAGTTCAGAGATATTCATAGTTATTTATTTTTATAATATTGCATCAGATTTTACTCTGTCATTCCGACTTGTTCGGAATCTCTCTTTTAAGATATAAAACGATTCCCGACAAGCGGGAATGACAAAACAATTTCTTACTATTTCTGCAACTCATTCTTTATCACAACCTTTGCGCCGGGCATAAGCATCATCTGTCCGTCTGTAACCACCTGCTCTCCGGGCGCCAGGCCATTCTCGATTACAGTCATATCTTTGTAAATTATGCCTGCGCTGACCGGGCGAAGCTCTGCTGTATCTTCCTTGATGACAAAGACGAACTGTCCCTGCTGCCCTGTCTGCACAGCCTGAGAAGGCACGACCACCGCGTTCTGAATAGTTGATAGAGCGATTGTGACATTAACGAACTGTCCGGGCCATAAAGCCAGTTCCCTGTTCTCAAAAGAGGCCTTAAGCTTGATGGTCCCGGTTGAAGCGTCCACCGTATTATCCACAAATGTAAGAAGGCCATTTTCAGATGTCGTATCCTCTTTGGATAACAATGCCTCGACATTTAATCTCCCAGAGGCCATATATCTTCTTATCTCTGAGAGGTCATGCTCCGGAACTGAGAAATTAACATAAACAGGCTGGATCTGATTTATGATAACCATCGGATTGCTGTCATTTGCCTTGATGAGATTACCCTTGTTCACAAGAAGGCTGCCGGTACGGCCTGCAACAGGCGCATAGATGTAACAATATCCAAGCTGAAGTTTTGCATTATCAACGGCTGCTTTGTCCGCCACGACAGTTGCCGCAGCAGCGTCAGCATTTGTCAGTATCTTTTCAAGGTCATTTCTGCTTACAAGGTTTTCATTAGAGAGAGCCTTATACCGCATCACATCATCTTCAGCTTTTTTTGCAACAGCCATGTCCCGCCTGAGATTGGCCTCTGCTATCTCATATGCTGCCTGATAAGGCCCGGGGTCAATGGTAAAAAGCAGCTCGCCTTTTTTGACATCCTTCCCCTCGTGAAAACCAACGCTCAAAAGCTCGCCTCCCACACGCGCGGTTATCCTGACCGAGGAATATGCTTCTACTGTCCCGATAGCTTTTAACTGCACAGGCACATCTTCATTTGCCACAGGCGCGACCGTTACAGGGACAACCATGGATTTAAGAGCTTGTTTCGGCTTTTCCTTTGAACATGCCGCAAGAAAAAATGCAGAGCAGACAGCAAATAATGCACAGCATATAATTGTCAGGAACCTATTCTTCATTTATAAATTCTCCTTTCGCCTCTTCTATTTCCCGGCCACGGCCTTTAACAGTGTCCCGGTTGCGCGCTGCAATATTAAAAGAGCGAGATGTTGATCATACTGTGCATTTGCAAGCTGCCTTTCAGAAGTAACAAGCAGTGTGTTCGCATCCATGACATTTATGCTGTCGGCAAGGCCGAACTCAAACTGTTTTGTAACAGAGTTGTAATTGTCTCTGGCATATTCCACTTCCGCACGCAGTTTTTCAAGGACTCCTGAAACGGTTGCAAGGTTAAGATATGCATTCTCAACCTCGACATTAACAGAATCCTGCAAATCCTGAAGCCTGTAATCAGCCTGTCTGAGCCTTGCCTCTGCCTGGCTGACTTCGGCCTTTCTCAATCCTCCGTCAAATAACGGATAATTGATGCTCAGAACTCCGTAAATGTTTTCACTGTTTGAAGAGCTTACAGAAGGATCATCCTCTTTCCTTGAATACACTCCTTCAACGGAAAGGCTCGGCCAGTATAATCCTTTTGTATATTTGATCTGCTTATCAGCGATCTCTTTCTGAAGGCCGGCACTTTTCAACTCCGCCCTTTCCGATAATGCTGTCTGCTTGAGACTATCGAGTGTCATTGTTGAGATTGCAGACGGCTGATCTTCTTTCAGGCCGAAATCATTGCTGATCCCGACGGTTCTTGCAAGGATCACCTTTGCAAATTTCAGCGCGTTATCTGCCCTGATCAGATCCGACTGCGCGCCTGAGAGCTCTGCCTCAGCCCTCAAAAGAACTGTCTTTGTGCTCTCGCCGACCTTAAGCCGTACTTTAGCCGCATCCCTGTGTTTCGTCAATCGCTCTACATTTGCATTTATTATCTCAAGCGCCTTCTTTGCCTTGAGCACGTCATAATACGAAGCGGCAACTTGCAGTAAATAATTCCCCCTGACAGTATCGAGATCAAATCTGCTTTTGACTATACTTTCTTTTGCTATGTCAAGGGCTGTCACTTCCCTGCCGCTCATTGAGATAGACTGTCCCAGCTTCAATCCCCACGCCGTGCTGTTATCAGGCAGTGAGCTGCCGCTATTGCTGTATTCAGTGCTGCTTCCGAATGCTGAGAGCGCAGGTGTCAGTACTGCCGCAGCCCTGTCTTTGTCGCGTTCCGACAGATAAAGCCCTTCCTCAGCGATCTTGATGCTCTTGCTTTTTTCAAGCGCGATGGAATAAAGTTCGCTGAGGCTGTACTCCTGCGCCGGCAATGTCACGGGAACTGCGGCCGTCAATAAAACCAGAAACAAAAGAGTTCGTTTTATCATATCGTATCCTTCCTTATCCCCTTAGTTATCAGATCATAAAGCGAATCGCCCATCTTTTTTTCATCTCCCGCCTCAAACCTGAGCCTCAATAAAATGCCGCCTCTTATACATGCGAATATCATCAGGGCGGTATCATCAACATCAAGAGGCCTGAAGTCCTTGCTCTTTATCCCTGCCTTAAGAATTTCCATAATTATGCCGTGCTGGGTCTTTAAAAAGTTCTTCCTGAACGGCTTTAAAAACGGCATGTCATGTTCCTTGATTAAAAGAGAGATGAGCTGCTTCTTCTTAAAAGCGACTTCAAGGTTTGTATCAATATATATTTTTAACGCCTTGAGCGGCGGCTCAGCATGAAGGCTTTTTGTAAACTCGCTGAAATCCTTTGTCTGGTCCTTTATCAGCTCAAGACAGACTTCCTCTTTGCTTTTGAATCTAAGGTAAAGCGCGCCGACACTAAGCCCGACCTCCTCTGCTATATCGGTCATCTTTGTGCCTGAATATCCTTTAGAAGAAAAAAGCTTCAGAGCAGTCTTCAGTACCCTTGCTTTAGAGACATTATTAGATGAACGCTGATTCATATGAACGATGGTTCAGTTTATAACAGTTGCGAAGGGGATGTCAAACAGGGTCAGAATTTATATGTATATTAAATCACCATAATCAGCTCACCATAACCGGATAACAAAGCATCATGGGTGATCAATATCATAGGCTCGCACTTTGCCTGAGAAATCAGGATACGGTCAAACGGATCTGAATGGATCGGCAAAAGCTTTTCCACATAAGCAGCATGTTCAGCAGTGACAGGAAGCAGACGATATCCCGCCTCTTGAAAATACCCAAGCGCATCCTCACCGGAAATAGGCATATTCCCACGGCCAAGGCTGTGCTTGATAGATATCTCCCAGATCGAGGCAGCGCTCACAATGATCTCATTATTAGCGGACATGATCAGGCTGAGGGCTGATTGTGGCAGTTTAGGATCATCAGTTATTGCCCAGAGAGCTACATGGGTATCAAGCAGAAGCTTCACTCATGCACCCCGGTAAAGAGCTTATGAATGGCATCGTTATCAGCATCGATCGATTCCGGCACATTAAATTTTCCCTTTGCAACCCCTATCCGCTTATCCACAGGAAGGGGGTTTAAAGATACAAGGCGGGCAACCGGCTTGCCGTTTCGGGCAATTACAACCTCATTCTCGCGGCCACTTTCGATTGATTCAAGCAGCTTGGAAAGGTTTGTTTTGGCTTCAAATATGTTTACAGATTGCATAAGACACCTCCGTTTTTCTGTCATTCCAGCGTAGGTCGGATCGACCCTCAGAGAAGACCCGATTCGGGCGGGAATCCAGTCTGTTTAGAACCAAAATAGCTTAGCTAAAGTTAGTTTAGCAGATAAAAAAGAGTATTGCAAATTCACTCTTTTGTCAACATAACCGTGAAAAAGCCATAACAAATCGGCATGTTTCACGGTTATGAACTATAATTGCCCCAAAGCTCTCCTTTGAACACCTGATGCAGCCGGACTGATTTCTGGTTGATTACATCGCAAATTGTAAAAACCGTATACGCCAAAAACAGAAAGATGGTTTATTGACCGTTTTTGTTAATATGGTATAACGTTACAGCTAACCCATATTAAGGACTATATTTGGCGCGTAGCGGAAAGCTGGAAGCACACAAGGATGGCCGCAACTGACTTTCATCTAAAGATGCGTTAAAAAAATATTTGGATAGCCGGGAGAGGAAATGAAAATGAAGGTTTGTAAAATCTCTGTTGGGATTCCCCTCTTAAGGAAAGACTTAGGCAGATGCAGGGTCTACATAAACGACCTGCAGAAAAATATCGTTCAGATGATCAAAGTCCCGATCCGTTGTCAGCAATGTTGCGTTGAGAACTGATGCTGTCGCAGCTATCCAGATGTCGTTGTTGCTCATACTTCGTGCCGATGAAGGTAGTCTATGCTCCGGGTGTTTCCCGTGATTGTATGCATCTATTTCGGCATATTTCTGAATTATTGATTGATGGCGAATAGGTGTGGCAGGAATGGATTGCAGAAGTTCACTCAGTATCTGCCGTTTCGGCTCTCCCCATTTTCTCCTTAAAGCAAGTGAGTATATCTCTCCGACACTGGCGATCGAGACTGTGGCAATGTTAGGATTTTTAGCCGGGGCATAATGTCTATCGACATAAGTGGCATAAGCTGCGCCTCTGATGTATCCGATAAGGATATTAGTATCCAGTACATACGTCGGCATTCTTAGTTCTTAAGTTCCTGCAATATTTCCTCAATCGATTCATCGCCAGGCCATTGTCCCCAAACTTTATGTAGCCAGTCTTTTCCCCCAGGCCTTTGCAGGACATCGCCAAAAAGCTCAGCATTAGTGTAAGCCTGTGGCATCTCTTCGAAAATCTCTTCACCACGTTCTTTGTGCTTGATAATATGTGCTTCCAGAAGCTGAATCTTACCTGAAGGTTTAAAGTGGACTATCCCCTTAATGGTTACTTCTTTGCCCCAGTACTCGCGGAGATTTTCCGCTGTAAGATGTTTGTCATCAATCCGACCCTGTATGGTCTGGTCAGACAAGAGAAGGAGAAAACGCCGCCTGCTGTGCTGAATGGCATCAAGCTGGCCGGAGATGATAACAGCTTGGGGTTCAGGGGTTTTGACCTTGAGACGTTCTACCTTTTCAAGAGCAGACGATGTCAACGTAATCCGGTCAGACGGTCTGCTCTTAGCGACTATCTCGACTGAACTGACACCCGTCTTCATAAACCGTCTGAACGAGAGCAGGCTATTCAAAACACCGGCATCATAATAATCGCTTTCAAGGTTTTCTTTTGTCGTGTCATTCAATGATTTGGCAAAGAGCGTGATAGCAGTGTCTTCGGATGCAGGAGGAGTGATCCAGAAGTCCTGCTGCCGCAGTTCATCATCGATTACCTCGCCTAATTGGGGAGCATCCATGCTGAGAATAGTTGAGCCTTTTTTAATTCCTGAGATCGTAAAATCAACAGCACGCTCAAGCCACGCAGGCGTGCGGCCCGTCTTAACGCTGCTGCCTTCAACTGCAAGGCGCAAGCCCTTCTCAGCGCAGTCAGTAAGACTGCCCATAAACTCAAGAAGCGCCTTGGCTGAAATCGTGCCATCAGGCGTCGCAAGACCTTTTAGTCTTATTTCATATTTAACCGTTTTCATACCCTCATAATGGAAAGAAAATTATGCTTAACTATGCCATAAGAAGGCATAATAATCAATCGGTGAAGATACACAAAAACTGAGAACCTTTATTCGCCCCATACACGGGCGAGCGTCGCCTGGATCTTCTTTTCGAAGCGGGTAATCAGTTCACGATTGGCCCCTTGCAGGTCTTCATCCTTAGACTTCGCGGTTACCATGCCCAAAGTCTTTCGGGCAAGAATCAACTTTGGATTGTTATCCCTAAGTGAACGGAGGACATTGACAAAGGTGGTCTTGCCATAAGCGTTTGGGGCAAATACAAATGTGTTCTTGTGCCAATCAAGATCGTTTGCACTGGATGAGAAGTCATAGAACTTTCCGATGCTCTTCAGTCGCTTGGCTTTCGTAATCATGATTCACCCCAAACTAAGGCCAAGGTAGCTTGAATCTTCTTCTCAAAGCGGGCAATTAGCTCGCGGTTAGCGAACACGCACCTTTCAGAAAAAAAGCGCCTGCCTGCCGCTTCTAACAGCTTGTTGATCTTGATACGGGCTATGGCTTCTTTATTTTTCCATGATGTCTCAAAATCATACCTGATGTTCTGGTTAATTGACAAGAAATATTTTGTCTTCATAATGTGAAATATGTGGGAAATATTAGCCTCGTTTAGCTATTTGACAAGATATGTCGAATTTCCTTATAGTATGGCAAGGAAATAGATAACAGTAGGGAGAAGATATGCCGGTTTCAATAATTACATCCAAGGGACAAACACCTGCCTCGCTTGATATTAAAGACCTCAAAGGCGCGCTTTACTCGCCAAATAGAAAACCTGTTTCTATTGAAGAAATGAAGCTCGCTGTCAGAAAACATATCTCGGCAGAAATGATCAGAGATGATGAAAGGAGACATCCGAAAAAAACATAAAACGCTTTATTCCCCGAACAACGCATCTACAAACTCCTGAGGGTTAAAGTCCTGAAGGTCCTCGACAGCCTCGCCCACGCCGATCAGTTTGACTGGTATTCCGAGCTCTTTATTTATTGCGATTATGATGCCGCCCTTGGCTGTCCCGTCAAGCTTAGTAAGGGCTATGCCTGTCACGCCTACGGTCTCGTTGAACATCCTTGCCTGATTTATCGCATTCTGCCCTGATGTCGAGTCAACTACAAGAAGCACTTCATGAGGGGCTGACGGATGCTCTTTGGCTATGACACGTTTGATCTTCTTCAGCTCTTCCATGAGGTTTGATTTTGTATGAAGCCTGCCGGCGGTATCAATTATCACAACATCGATACCTTTTGACTTGGCAGAGGCTATAGCGTCAAAGGCTACGGCTGCCGGGTCTGCCCCGCTGCGGTGCTTTATGATATTTGCGCCGGCCCTGCCAGCCCAGATCTCAAGCTGTTCGATAGCGGCAGCCCTGAATGTATCGCCTGCGGCAAGGGTCACTGAAAAACCATGATCAGTAAAACGCCTCGCAAGCTTTCCGATGGTGGTCGTCTTGCCTACGCCATTGACCCCGACGGTCAGTATCACATACGGTTTTTCTCCTGAACACATTAACGCCGGGCCCCGTTTCAGTATCTTCTTCACTTCCTCTTTAAAGGCTGCAACAAGGTCCTTCTCATTCTTTATGCCATCCTGCCGGGCACGTTCCCTCAAGGCCCCTGTTATTGCACCGGCAGCCATAGGCCCTATATCAGCCATGATCAGCAGGTCTTCAAATTCATCAAGAAGGGCGTCATCAACTTTTCTCCCCTTGGCAAGTTTTTCAGTATCTTCAATAAGAAACTTCTTGGTCTTTAATAATCCATTTTTAAGCTTTTCAAAAAACCCCACAATATTCTCCTGACTTAATTAATTGTTACGCTAAGATGGTAAAAAACTACCGTGGAATTTTAACAGGTTTGAATAAGAAATTGATATATCAGGAAGAGAAAAAAAGAAAGGCAGGATCTCTCCTGCCTTCCCATAACTGATTTATTAGCGAGCCGCGCTCTATATGCCGAACGGATTCGCAAAGAGAACGATAAGTACGACAACAAGCGCGTAGATACAGAGAGACTCGATCATGGCAAGACCGATGATAAGGGTTGTTGTTACCTTACCTGAAGCTCCCGGGTTCCTTGCAACACCTTCAGCAGCTTTGCTAAGGCCGATACCCTGGCCGATGCCTGTACCAAAAGCAGCAAGGCCGATAGCCAGTCCGCAACCGAGAACCGCCATTCCGAAATAAGCGAATTCTGCGTCTGTCTTGGCAGCGCCTTCAGCAAAAGCAGCAGGAGCCAGCAGGCATGTTACAGCAAGAGCAAGTAAAAATACAGCAAATGTCTTCTTCATTTTTTTCCTCCTTTCCTTTAAACTTTGGATTATTATTTATCTTTAATGCGCTTCCTCAACCGCACCAGCCAGATACAGAACAGTAAGCAGCACAAAAACATAAGCCTGAATCACAGATACGAGAACTCCAAGCCCCAATATTGCCGAAGGTATGAACGCCGGAGCCAGAAAGACCAATATCATGATTATCTTGTGTTTTGCGATCATGTTCCCGAAGAGCCTGACCGCCAATGTCAACGGCCTGGCAAGATGCCCTATCACCTCTATAAAGAACATCAGCACCATCAGAGGCAATGCGACTATCGACCTCATCGGGCCTACAAAATGTTTGATATAGCCCAGCTTGTGTATCTTGATCCCGTAAAAATGCGTAGCCAGAAATACGGGTATGGCAAGAGATGCCGTCATATTAAGGTCGCTGGTCGGAGCCTCAAAGCCCGGAATAAGCCCGAGAAAATTACAGGTAAGTATATAAAGGAAGAGTGTTGCTATAAGCGGAAAAAAGTAACGGCCCATATGGCCGATGGAGGCCTCCGCCAGGTCAAGCAGAAATTCGACCAAGGTTTCGGCAAAGTTCTGTACGCCTGTTGGTACGATTTTGAGCGATTGCCTCACAGCAACCGCAAAGATAAGAAGAATTATTGTAGCAATCCAGGCATATGATACTGAGCCCGGAATTCCGCTGATATGAAAAAATAAAGGGAGTTCTTTCATCCAATTCCTCCAAAAATTGCATTAATAATAATCCAGCATATTACTGCATGTCAAGCTATGAATTTAATAATTTAAAAAACTTATAGCATGAGCAATTTCAGCTATATAAATGAAGAAGGCCCGGTTAAAAAACCGAGCCTTCTTTTATAAATTTAATCCGGCGACTACCTACTTTCCCAGGGCCTCGCAGCCCAAGTATCATCGGCCATGGAGGACTTAACTGCCGTGTTCGGAATGGGAACGGGTGTTGCCCCTCCGGCATTGCCACCGGAAATTTTTCATACTTGGTGATGAACTATAACATTAAATAAAATAAAAAATCAATGGTGGAGGTGAACGGGATCGAACCGATGACCTCCTGCTTGCAAAGCAGGCGCTCTCCCAGCTGAGCTACACCCCCGTATTGATTCAATGGAGCACTATTCTAAATCAGAAAGATAAAATTATCAACTTCAAGAATAATGGTGGGCCTAGATAGACTCGAACTATCGACCTCACGCTTATCAGGCGTGCGCTCTAACCACCTGAGCTATAGGCCCAAATCAACCTAACTAAAATACATCAATAAAGGTTGATTGTCAATTTGCCAAAAAATCACGAATTACATATTATTTAATTATATTTTATGGAAAATATATCATTGATAGCCGCCATCATAAGCGCACTGACAGCATTGACAACGTCTCTGCGCGGGCTGGGAAGGACACGTGAGGAAGCTGCACCTGATATTGAAGTACTCAAGTCCGACGCCCGTTTATCAGATATCAAATCTGAGCACCACAGCTCGTCAAATAGAAATTTCTTTATTTATCGCTTAAGCACATTCATCTGGTTTATGCTCTCAATTTTGTTTGCCATACCTACATTTATAAGATACCGCGAAGAAAGCTATCGCCTTGGAATCATGATATGGACGTCATCATTTATTGCATTGGCAGCGGTTCTTCTGTTCATATGGAGAAAGATAAAAATATAGTTTATCGGAGTTGTATAAATGAATATGCTTGAAGGCATCTATTCCAGACGAAGCATAAGGCAGTACACTGATCGGCCTGTAGAAAAAGAGTATCTGCTTGAAATCATCAAAGCAGGAACATGGGCGCCTTCAGGCCTTAACAATCAGCCCTGGCGTTTCGTTATCATCACTGATAAAGATACCCGCTTCAAACTGGCGCTGCTCACTAAATACAAAAAGGTAATAGAGAATGCACCGGCATGTATAGCTGTCTTCATAGATAAAGATGCCATTTATAACGATGTCAAAGACCATCAGGCTATTGGAGCATGCATTCAGAATATGCTTCTTGCGGCTCATGCACTCGGGCTCGGCGCTGTCTGGCTCGGGGAGATATTGAATCGCGCTGATGAAGTAAGAACTCTGTTTGAACTTCCAGAGGCAATGGAACTTATGGCGGTTGTTGCAGTGGGACATCCTGCCTCAGGCGCGAAAGCAAAATCGAGCAGAAAAGATATCTCAGAAGTGCTTCTGAAGAAGATTTATTATTTTTAAATAATCATCAACCTAATCATCAACCTAATCATCAACCGATTATACGAGGATATAATGGAGGGTTCTGCCTTGTCCTACAGGCTTTATGACTTTAAGGTCAACAAGCTTTACCAATTCCTTATGCACAGCCTGAGATGAAATGCCGAAAAGAACTTGCAGATTATTATTTGTAACCTTGCCGTTTAAATTAATATGCTCGATAATTTTCATTTGTCGCATGGTTAACGCGATCTGGGATTTATCCGCCTTCTTTCCCTTAATGCCCATCTTGGTTATGGCATCTTTCACCTCTGTAACTGACAATGCCACACCCGCAGTAAAATATTCCAGCCATTGAGTTATATCATAATTGCTGTTTTGTGCTGTCTTCAATGCCGCATAATACGCCTTTCGGTCTCTGTCATAAAAATCATCAAGGGCAAATATGCGCCTGTGATCAAAGCCGCTCAGATAAAGAATCATCGTGGCAAAAAGTCTTGCTGTCCTGCCGTTGCCGTCAATAAATGGATGAATGCGGGCTATCTCATAATGAACTATTCCGGCAAGGATAACGGGATTAATTTCCCATGTTTTCTCTGTATTAAGCCAAGCGATAAAATCCCTTGCAAGGCCGGGGACTTTTTTTGTCGGAGGCGGCATGTATTCAACCACCTCATGAATGCCAGTGCCGTCAATAACCCTGCGTCCGACAAAAACCTGCCTGTTGCGGAATACTCCTGAGTCCTTATTATTTTGCAATGTCTTTTTTGTGATAAGTCTGTGCATGGCAAGAAGATCTGCTGTCTTAATATTGCCCTTTTTTGCAAGATGAGGAATTTTATCGAGCGCTTCAAGATAATTAAGAACTTCCTGTTTGTCTTTATTTGTTGCGATAACGTCCTTACCTTCAGCTAAGGCCTCGACTTGCTCAAGAGTCAGTTTGTTGCCTTCAATGGCAGTTGATGAATGGGTATTTTGCATGAGAGCCTTATGCCTCAACTTCGCCTCCCATTTCGGCACAAAGTGTGACTGCTCGATAATCTCACGGGCTGAGACAATCACGGCAATATTGTTCAGTATTTTATTGGTTATTGTATATTTCGGTTTAAATGCCATTTAATGCTACCTTTTAAAACTCATTAAATATTCATGCCATTATATCAAAGCCTGTTTGCATCTCGCCTTACTTTGTAAATATATCTAATCGAAAAGATATTTCAGAAGTACTGCTGAAGGATATTTAACTAAATATTTTCATCAAAGCATTTTCAGCCTCTGATAATACGCCTGTCGAAATCCATAGCGACGTTTCAGAGAGCGCATGAAGGGCAGCTTTTGATTCTTTGTAATTCAAATGTCCAAGCGCCGCACACCATAACACAACGCCCAATGAACCATGCACTTCCAAGCCAAAAGATTTTCCTAAAATCCTTGCTTCCGCATCGTCGGTAACAAACCAGTCAGCTTTAAATCTTTTTGCAAGAACAATTGCCTCTGCCTCTCCATAATCCAAAAAGTCAGATAGGAATAAAAGTTCTGCTTCTTTTAATTCTTTCGGCGTTAAAGTTTTGACTGTTACCCATTTGGGCCTGAGTTTATCCCATCGGCTGAGTAGATCCTTCATCTCCTTATCTACTATCTCAGGGATATATACATCTCCGGTTTTTTGCAGCAGGTCTAACAATTTTGCCTCAGCCAAATGAAGCAACGGGCCGGTATCACATACAACAAGCATTATTTTTTACCCTTTTTTATTTTCAATGCCCATTCAATGTCTTCCATCATAAAACGTTCTGACAGCTTAAGTTTGTTATGACGGATAAATTCCAGAAGCGCCGTCTTAACTACTTCGGTCTCATCGGAAAACCAGCCGCTCTTCACATAGTTCTCAATCTCAATCCCCAGTTTATCCGGAAGCGAAACATTAATTGTTTTCATCTTTAACCACCTCCCTTAATAAATTCAACCTCATATCATTATATCAAAACCTGTGCTTAGGTCATCAGATTGTACTACCATGGCAGGGCGACGCTTAGCGGTTATAAGATCAGAATTCGGGAACAAGACCAATACAACTGTCCCCTTCTTATATTTTGTCATAAAGCTCCATCCCAGGCGCATTCCAGTCATCTTCAAATGTCCTTAATCTATCTCTCAAATCCTGTGCGTCTTCTTTTGTGATCCCATGTGATTTAAGGTCTATGACTTCGCCATTTTCAATGAACGTTACAAGTATGTCACATTCTTCAACCTGCGGTTTCTCGTAAAGTTCAAATTCCCCTTGCCTGTAATGCCCCTTAACGGTCTTTAACATTTTATTCCTCCTTCTTTAATTATGTTTCTTACCGTTTATTATTACAGTAGTCTTCATCGCTCCTCCTTATTTACTTTTTACGCTTCTTATCTTTCCGATCTTTAAGCCACAAAACTAAGCACAGTATCATTACAGGCCAGAAAATAAAAGCATCGAAGTTTTGATTCACCGTGTAGCCGTTGTCCATCATTACATATTTCGTGGACTCACATCCGGCCATTGCAACCTCTATGAATATGGCCAGCGATAAATACCGTACCACTCTTTTAATCTTCGCCATCTCACCCTCCCACTTTTAATATATTTGTTGTTTAAATAACCCTACTGGCTATAAAAGGTGAGGTTTTCTTCCCTCCAATCTTCCGAAAGGAATCTCCAGGGTTCATCATAGTGCCATCTCCCAGCTTAACCGAATCCTTTAAGCGCTCCGCCTTCTTGTGAAAGCAGAAGATGTAATTCATCTCTGTATCTCATATCATTATATCAAAGCATATCTGCATTTCGCCTTCATTATTATCATCTTGCACCAAGCGAGAATGGAACTAATATTATTGCTTCAATGCTTTTATTCTGTCCTTGGAATACTGAACTTTTTCGTCCATATTTTGGGGCGACAGTTCAATGAATTTCTTAAATGAAAGATATGCACCAGTTCTTCTATAGATTTCATCTTGAACAAACGCTTTAGAATACCAAATATTTGCATTGGCAGGGTCTATTTTAAGCGCAATGTTAAAACAAGTGATAGCTTTTTTTCTGTGGATTCCTCCACGAAAATATAAATGAATACCCTTATTATGCCACGCATCAACAAAATCAGGATTTAACTTTGTGGCCATGTCATAACAGTAACCAATATTTTCTAATGATTGTTTAACAAATATTTCTGCTAAAGCGGTATTAGCATGTATTTTCACGAGAACATCAATATCTATATTGCGTATTTTCTCAAGGATATAACCTTTAAGAAACCAGCCATTAGCATCTTGAGGCAGGATATCTTGAATCTTTCGAATACAACTACGTGCCTCTTCATATTCTCCTGACTTACAATAAACAAGCAGTTTTTGATTCCAATCATTAAAATCGTTGGGGTCAATTTCCAATGCTTTGTCATAACATGTTATAGCATCGGAATAACATCCCATATCAGAAAAGGTAGCTCCTTTGCTTATCCAAGCATAATGGCAATCTGAATGATTTTCTATGGCTTCCTCAAAAGTGCACAACGCTTCAGAGTATTTACCAGAATATCTCAAAGCAAGACCTTTATGTATAAGAGCATCGTAGCTATGAGGCATCTTATCATAATAAATAATTGCATCATCATAGCGCTTAAGATTGAAGAGACAATTGGCTTTCATATAAATGGCTTCACTATTCTCCGGATCAATCTCAAGGATTTTGTCATAAGTGCGGATAGCTTCTTCATAAAGCCTTTTGCGAAACAAAACAATACCTCGATCGATTAATCGTATAGATGGTAAAAAAACAGATTCGATTTTGTGGAGAAATTTTAAACTTTGAGACATATCAGATTCTAATAAACTTAATGCCTGATCAAGACCCAATGCCGTCATATAGAAAAACATTTCATTTATGATTTCTGCAGTTGAAGCACTTTTCTCACAGTCTTTTAAATTGGATATTGTTTCACCACGATACAGTTTTAAATAAGCGAAAGAGTAGTCAAAATATTTTATATCTCGATCAGGGTTCTTCAGCTTTTCTTGTAGATTGTTGATGCTCATCATTAACATCTGGCTGAGAGACTTGAGAGGCCTCTTTGTAGCAGCCTTTAATACCCTGCTTCTTCTGCCGTTATCAAAAAGTGCGTCAACAGCCTCCTGGAGCATACTCTTTTCATTACGTATGATAACTCTTGGAGCCTTAAGCTCCATAAGCCGCTTCAGCCTGTTATTTCTGTTAATGACCCTTCTGTAAAGGTCGTTAAGGTCAGAGGTGGCGAATCTGCCGTCTCCAAGCGGAACGAACGGTCGAAGGTCTGGCGGAAGCACAGGTATGACATCCATTATCATCCAGTCAGGTTTGTTGCCGGATTTTCTGAACGCCTCTACTATTCTTAGCTTATTGATAAGCTTTACTTTTGTGAGTTGAGAATCTGTTTTACGTATATCAGTTCTTAATTCTTTTGCAAGTGAATCAAGGTCTATGATCCTGAGCAGTTCTCTTACAGCCTCTGCTCCTATCCCTGCCTTGAACGTATCGCCTAATTCCTGTGTCTTTTTTCTAAACTCCTCATCTGTGAGAAGGTCTTGTTCCTTCAGCTTCGTATCGCCGGGGTCAACAACAATATAGCTCTTAAAATAAAGCACCTTCTCAAGCTGGGGATTGTCATGCCAAGGAGCGTCCCGATTATGCTTTTGCCCCTTAAATGCCAAATGTGGGATACAGGCGTAGCAAGTTCTACATGCCCCATCCTTTCGCGTCTTGCCTTTGCCTGAATGACCTCAACGCCGCACTTATCACAAACCACTCCCCTGTGTTTTATCCTCTTGTACTTGCCGCATATGCACTCCCAGTCCTTTACAGGGCCAAATATCTTTGCGCAGAAAAGTCCATCACTTTCAGGTATAAATGTACTCTCGTTAATAGTCTCCGGTTTCTTCACTTCTCCGTATGACCATGCCCGAATCTTTTCAGAAGAAGCAAGCTTTATCTTTATCACCTCAAACTCTGTCGGGTTCTTCGGCTTTTCAAAAATAGAATATATATCTTCCAATTTTCACCTATCTAAATCATGTTTACATTTAAAATAAGCACATTACTATCCCGGCCACAACTTCACTTCAACCACTCCCAGCAGATCGTTAAGTGTCTCAGGATGCAAGGCAGAAACAGCGACGGCATCATATCTCTCACAAACAGACTCAACCATCTCTTTGTCTTTGACCATGTCCTCTTTGTTAAAGACCATAAGCACCGGCTTTTCAGTTATCTCCAGATCGGACAGGATATTCTCTACAGATTTTATCTGCTGCTCAAACCTCGGATTTGATATATCAACTACATGAAGAAGAAGGTCGGCATCCTCAAGCTCTTCAAGCGTCGCCTTGAATGCGGTAAAGAGGTCTTTAGGCAAGTTGCGTATAAAGCCGACTGTGTCGGTTATTATCACATCCCGCTCCTTTGGAAATCTCAGGCGCCTGCTTGCGGTATCGAGCGTTGCGAACATCTTGTTCTCCACAAAGGTCTTGCTCTTTGTCAGATTGTTGAGCAGAGTCGATTTCCCCGCATTGGTATAACCGATGATAGAGATGATAGGAATCCCCTGTGCAACCCTGCGGGACTTCCTCTGCTGCCTGGCAAGACTTAAAGACTCCAGCTGTTTTTCAAGGAGAGTTATCCTCTCCCTCACCCGCCTTCTGTCAACCTCAAGCTTCATCTCTCCCGGCCCTCTTCCACCGATACCGCCCATAAGCTTCGACATGGCGGTTCCCTTGCCCGAAAGCCTTGGGAGCCTGTATTTGAGCTGTGCAAGCTCGACCTGCACTTTGCCGTCCCTGCTGTGCGCGCGCCTTGCAAAGATATCGAGTATCAGCTGCGAACGGTCTATGACCTTTAATTCGACGATCTCACTGATAGAATTTGTCTGTGAAGGGTTGAGGTCCTGATCAAAAACAAGGAGCGTGGCTCCTTTATTCAGGGCGTTAATCACAAGTTCCTTTATCTTGCCCTCGCCCATAAGATATCGCGGATTTATCTGCTTTGCCCTCTGAAGAACCGTATCAAGCACGTTTATGTTGCTTGAGATTGCAAGCTCCTTCAGCTCTTCCATTGAATCTTCCTGCTCATATCTCGAGCCTGTTGAAACACTGACAAGAATGGCCTTCTCCCTGCTGTCCTTAACATCAAAGCCTGACCTCCCCGACTGTAATTCCTCTTCTATAGACAAGACCATTTCATTGAGATCATCAAATGCAGAATCAATGCGCTGAAATGGGACAGGTTCGGAAATTGTATATGCTGCTGAATCTGAAGGAGTAAGGTTTGCGAGATAAACCTTGTCAGGCTCGCCGTCACCCTTCATTCCTATGGCGACAAGAGCGTCAAGGCGCAGAAGGGAAAGGTCTGTTATATCATCTTTGCTGATAGCCTCGTTGTTGAGGTGGGTATGTAGCAGCCTCAGTCCGCGCAGAACCTTCCTGCCGAGCGGATAGTCTGTGAGTTCAGGGATAACCAAGCCCTTTGCATCACCCACGATTACATAATCGATATTGCCCTTTCTGTCAGCGAGGATTCCTATCTGCCTGCCGGTGGATGCGGAGCACGCAGCCATGTACCTCGCAAGCTCGATATTGATGAGCATTCCTTTTGGGATGCGCCGCTTGTAGAGCCTCTCAATATCATTCAGGTCACTCTTTTTAAGCCCTGATGTGTAGCCGTAAACTGTGGAAATAGGTTACTCCTTTTTTGCTGTCATTCTCGCGAAAGCGGGAATCCAGTTCCTTTATATTGTCATTCTGGCGGCTCCGTCCAGCCTACTGCTGGCTTGTCCAGAATCGTCTTTCAGATAGTTAAATATTTTTAACAGTTAAGGTATCACTCAAAACATCCAGAAAAGATTGTTTATTATTGAGAGCAAAATAACAAATAGAAATAAAACCCATAAAAGGAGCACAGAAAAATACTGCCCTTAAAAAAGCTGCTAAACAACTGATTCTTTCTTTGCTGATAGGAACAACTCTTATATTCAATAGCTTTTCACCAAACGACTAAGCAGATGGTCTGAATATTTGTGAATAATGAAGAATGAAGAAAATAATATACATAGGAAACAGAAATGAAGCAATTACACCACCATTGCTATTACCAAGACCAAGCTTAATAGAATCCAGTACAAAAATGGTGAGAAAATTAATAACTAACATTACAAAGAAAAAGACTGTAAAAAAAAGATAGTCTAATAACAGAGCCCATAGCCTATCTAAAGCATTAGCAGCGTCTTTCCCTTTAGAAACATTTTGAAATTCAAAATTGTTTATTACCATTTACTTTCTTTATTGTTTATGAATTAATTGAATTTACTTTATTAAAAACCGATTCTGGACAAGCCGGAATGACAAAAAATTTCTGGATGCCAGCCTCCGCGGGAATGACATCTCAAGTAAACTGTAGAAATAGATTACTCCTTTTAGTTTTTTTACCAAACTAATAAATAAAATATTTTTGATACTTTTTGTAAAACAAGCTCAACAAAATAACAGCCGGAATTATATAAAACATAATGCCCATATAAGACGTAAATAATAGTGTAAATATTGTGTTAAATGTTATAAGATTCAACGTATGACATACCAAAATTATAAACGTCCATTTTTTCATTTTCCATAAACCAAAAACCAATAAAGAATCCAAAACAACAAATATGAAGTTCCCCTGCTTCAACGGACACAAAGTTTAGTTAGGCTGCTATATCCTCCAGTTCAAATGATACCGGAGATTTATATCCCAGAGCTGAATGCCTTCTAATTCGATTATAGAACATTTCAATATATTCGAATATAC
>JACQZE010000020.1 GCA_016207885.1 Nitrospirota bacterium
ATACTGAAGGAAGTTCAACACATGTTGCTGAACAGCTCTTGTCAGCATTCATGGTAACTATCCCGTCAGCACGGTCAGCATCGCCGCTCCAGCCGGATATCAAATATCCCGCATTTGGTGCTGCGTTAAGTGTTACAGCAGTTCCTTCATCATATGCCTCTGAACAGTCTGCTCCGCAGTTGATGCCGGAAGGGGAGCTGGTAACAGTTCCGCATGCTGAAGTGACTGTCAATGTATGATTAGGCATAAATGCGGCGGTTACGGACTTATCTGTGGTCATGGCTACGATGCAAGTGCCTGTGCCTGAACATCCGCTTCCGCTCCAGCCTGTGAATGCAGAGCCTGCCGAGGGTGTGGCCGTGAATGTGACAAAGGTCATATAGTTAAGTGTCTCAGTACAGTCACCTCCGCAGTCAATGCCTGATGGTGAACTTGTAACTGTCCCGATTCCTGTGCCGGATTTGGTGACGGTTAAGGTGTAGGTTGCATCAAGCGTGAATGTTGCGGTGACTTGTTTTGCGGCATCAATTGTCACAGTGCATGTTCCAGTGCCGGAACATCCGCCCCCGCTCCAGCCTGTGAATGTCGAGCCTGTTGCAGGTGCTGTCGTGAGAGTGACGGATGTGTTGTAGTTGACCGTCTCAGTACAGTCGCCTCCGCAGTTGATGCCTGCCGGTGAACTTGTCACAGTTCCGCTTCCTGTACCCTCTTTACTGACGGCCAAAATGTTTGTGTCTGCAGTCACATTCAGACGTGCAATGTTAAAACGGATAGTGCCGCCCATTGCGTTAAACCATCCGCCTATGAGTATCTTTCCGTCTGCCTGCACTGATATCTTATATACCTCGCCCAGCGCATTGGGGTTGAATGCGGCATCAAGGCTGCCGTCTAAATTCAGCCGCGCTATATAATTATGGGTAATTCCGCCGATTGTCGTGAAATATCCGCATATGAGTATCTTTCCGTCTGCCTGCAATGCTATGGAATTGACATTGCCATTCGCATTGGGGTTGAATGCGGCATCAAGGCTGCCGTCTGAATTCAGCCGCGCTATACGGTTACGGGTCACACCGCCTATTGTCGTGAAAGCTCCGCCTATCAGTATTTTGCCGTCTGTCTGTAATGCTATGGAATTGACAGAACTACTTGCATTGGGATTGAATGCAACATCAAGGCTGCCATCTGAATTCAGCCGCGCTATACGGTTACGGGTCACACCGCCTATTGTCGTGAAAGCTCCGCCTATCAGTATTTTGCCGTCTGCCTGTACTGCTATGGAACTGACAAAGTCATTTGCATTAGGATTGAATGCGGCATCAAGGCTGCCGTCCGAATTCAGCCGTGCTATACGGTTACGGGTCACACCGCCTATTGTCGTGAAATATCCGCCTATGAGAATCTTTCCGTCTGCCTGTACTGCTATGGAACTGACAAAGTCATTTGCATTAGGATTGAATGCGGCATCAAGGCTGCTGTCCGAATTCAGCCGCGCTATCCCGTTGCGGGTAATTTCGCCTATTGTCGTGAAAGCTCCGCCTATCAGTATTTTACCGTCTGTCTGCAACGCTATGGAATTGACAGAACTTCCCTCCCAATAATTGGAAATTATGCCATGCACATATGTATTGAAGCCGTCAACTATTGGGATCGTAAATGTGGCCGTGACATATTTTGCGGCATCAATTGTCACAGTGCATGTGCTTGTGCCTGAGCACCCGCCTCCTGACCAGCCTGTGAATGTCGAGTCTGTGGAAGGTGTTGCCGTGAGCGTAACTGATGTCCCAGGGCTGTATTCCTCGAAGCAGTCTGCTCCGCAGTTAATTCCTTCCTGACTGCTCGTCACAGTCCCGATCCCTAAGCCGGGTTTATTGATAAGCAATGAATGTCTATTATATTTAGCATGTCTAGCGTAATATAAGACAGAATTGGTTCCATCAGGGCCTGCAAAAGCCAGATGGGGCTCATCATCAGGGCCGATGGCTATTGAACACTCAGTATTACCATCCTTGTGAAGATTAAAAACAGTCTCGGATTGCCACAAGCCAGCTGCATCCTGGTAAGAGTATTTTACTTCATAAGGCAAGCCGCCGGTCTTATCTATCTCGCATTTATGTCCTCTTTGCTGTGAGTCATAATCCATTGCATTGTCGGTTCTGTGTTCGAAATAAGCTTCATCCTGCCATGAGGTGCCGTTATAGGATTTGTATTTGTCAATGCTGATGCAGTTGCCGTTCGTTTTGGGATTATGCGGGTATTTGACATGAGGGGTATTATTTGCATCAAGAGATAAAAAAGTAGGACTGATGGCCGCCACTGGAAAGTCGGCTTGTATGTAACGCACCCCCGTTTGATGGGCTAAATTGTTCCCCTCGATTATTACATAATTCAAATTCATTAATAAATAATCCTGTTCATATAAGCAGAAATAATCTGTTCTATTTTGATCTTTTATCAAATAAATAATATGAGGTTTGTATGAAGAGTCTACATCGATTGAAGGTCTATAAGGAGGAGGAGAAGGCGTGACCTGTAGATTATTCTGATGAATTGTGATAATGTCCCAATCAGCTGCATCTGAGCGTTGCGGAAGAACAAATACCGCAGCCAACAAAAAGGCAAAAAACATATAGTGTTTTATGGGATATCTCATTTTAGCAAGCCTCCTGTGTCTGGTTATTTGTATTAGTTAATAACACTATTGCAGTACAATAACTTATTGGTAATAAGATAATAGCTAACGAACAAAATTAATACTACAGACTTATAGGGGGTATTAGCATAATTAATATTTATTTGCTTACAAACGCAGATTTGATTGTCTCTCATTAAAGTCTATGCGCAATGAGAGTATCGTTCAGGCTTCAAAATGCGTGTTAATATAGGTTATGCCGGTAAGCGCTGAGAAAGGTTCTGCCCTCAAGAAGGCCCTTGAAAAGTTTTACAAAGACTTTGACTTCCAGGAACGGCTGAAGCATGACCCGATCGAGTTCCCGCACCGCTATGCAAAGCCTGAGGACATCGAGATAGCAGGGTTTATCGCCTCGTCTTTTGCCTATGGCAAGGTTGGGTTATTTAAGCCGGTGATAGAAAAGATACTCCAGCCAGGCGGAAAGCACCCGGCATCTTTTATTCTCAACTTCGATATTAAGAAAGATAAAAAATATCTGAAAGGCATCAAATACAGGTTCAGCACAGAGGAGGATGTTCTCTGCTACGTCTATATGCTGAGCAACTCTCTCAAAGAATGGGGGTCATTGAAGAAACTCTTTACTAACCATTACCGTTCTGAACATGAAGATGTCAAAGAAGCGCTGACAGGTTTTGCAGATTGTTTTCTCAGTCTGGATACATCAAAAATATACGATATGAATATCAAACCTCTTGGAGTGACGCATCTCTTCCCTTCTCCAACCAAAGGGAGCGCGTGCAAGAGGCTGAACTTGTTTTTACGGTGGATGGTAAGGGCAAAGGACATCGATTTTGGCATCTGGGATGAGATACCGCCTTCAAAACTCATCATCCCTCTTGATACTCACATAGCGCGAATATCAAGATGCCTCGGCTTGACAGAGAGGACGGCCTCTGACTGGAAGACTGCCAAAGAGATAACAGAATCATTAAAGAGTTTTGACCCGAAAGACCCGATAAAGTATGACTTTGCCCTCTGCCATCAAGGCATTTCAGGGGCCTGCGGCAGCAATAGATGCGACAGTTGTCTGTTAAGGCGCTAAAACAATCTCCTTCCCGCCCTCTATCTTTAACGACTTCATCCCTGCCTTTCTTTTGAATACCATATCAACCACCGGCAATTCCTTCAGCCGAAAGGTCATAAACGGGATCTTAAGGCTCAGGGATGATCTTATATTCAGCATCATCTCGTCATTGATGGTTTCCGCTGTATAAAGGCGGTCTGCCATAAGGCTGACGCCAACGAGTGACAATACATCGATAGCCGCTTTAAATACCGTTGGTATGCCGTAATCAGCAGGCTCGAACGATCTCCATGTTATCTCTTGATCATTGGCTGTGAAAGGTATCTCTGATATAAAACTTCCCATGAGCGAAAGCCCTGCCGCGTCATCTCCTTCGATAGCCTTTACGCTTAGGACACCTCCTGATAATTGAAAATAGAGCCTTGCCTCTTCAGGCGATGACTTTAAAAAGGTGTTGCCGTAAAAATCCAGATCTGTGTGCCACTCTTCAATCTTTTCATTCTTTCCGCCGGTCACTTTGTATGTCCAGATCTTGTTCAATGAATATGGGAAGAATTCTTCATAGTCAGCAGCAGGGACCATATTCTGAACTATTGAACTTTCACTGATGTTTCCCTGAGGGATAAAGGTACGGCCTTCATCTCCTGTCATCACATTTGAGAATTCAAAACTGCTCGAGGGAGCCCCGGCTTTAGGAAGCACCTGGAATTGCATATGTATGTGCGGATAAGGCGAGCGTCCTGAATTGCCGCATGCCGCGATTATCTCGCCCTTTTTTATATCCTGCCCGGGAGCGGCTTTTATTGACCCTTTTTTTAGGTGCGCGAGACAGGAGTAGTAATTCTGGGCATGTTCAATAATGATGTAATTGCCCCAGTTCTCTTCTGTATTTGCTTTGCCGATGCTGTTGTCATGGACATCTTTTTTTATTGAATGAACCCTTCCGTCCGCAGGCGATATAACAGGCAGGCCGAATGAATAATGGTCTTCAAGTTCCAGCCCGTCTGACCTGTAGCTCCTGCCGTTGAAATCCACCGCCTGAAAATCATAGGCAAAGCGCCAGTCCTCCTTGTGCGTGACCTTACCGTCTATGCCCTGTGTGACCTGCCACCGACCGTGGAACGGAAGGGCGATCGTTATCGGGCTCTTCTTCCATTGTTTGAGTATCTCATGGTGCTTCCTCAGGCTCTCCTCAGGAGAGAGTACGCTGTTTTGAGAGAGATTAATATTCAAACAGGGATATATCCTGAAACGGAGCGCGTATAAAAAGAGCCAGACCGTTAAATTGAACGGGATCGCAAGCGGAGAGAGCGGGAAGGGCAGCAGCATGACGCATGCAGCGGTGATGATCACTGTTACGGCAGATGCCAGCAGTGCCAGAACAAAGCTGCCTGCGCCTGATATTGCAAAGACTCCGCCTATGGCAAGAGATGAGAACATGTAATTGAAGCCGAGATATTTTGCATTGATGATGTTCATATCAATTCCTGAAAATAGATGTATGTAATAAGCCGCGAGAAAGCCTGTCGCCATAAGGGTAAAAGCGATCCTTGAGTATATGAGTATTCCCGCTGCGATAAGGAGCCCTGAAACGGGATTGGGCTGAAAGAGTATGGCGCTGAACGAAGAGAGGAATGTATCCATATCAGACGGAAGAGGCGGCTGCATGTTAATAAGAGGCATGTTCTCTGCGGGAGTGAGATGCGATATCGCAGCGCCCGCTAACATGATCATGGAAGCGGTTATATTAAAAGGCATGCTCAGCGCTGGCAGTTTGAAATGTTGATCAAAGACATTATTAAGAAAGATGGTCAGGAGCGTGAGGAAGAGCGTTGTTAGAAGCAGGAAAAGAAGCAGAGGCATATCCATGGTATAAAAATATCCCGCTGCCAGTCCCGTCAGCGCGCCGTTAAAGCCGTAGAACCCTTTTTTTATGGACTGCCTGTCTGCTCCGAGAAGATATGCCCATGAGCCTGAAAAGAGGGCTCCGAGGATGCCCGTGATGCCGTGCAGAGGAAAGAGCATAGTTGCGGCAATTATTAAGATGCCCAGCAGCCTGCTGTTTGAGAAGAATATGTTTGAGTAGCTTAGCGGGATCGATCCGGAGATCAGCCTAATCAGGCTGGTCAGGGAATCTCTCTTTTGCCTGAAGGTAGTCAATGGTCTCCGCCTCTCTGATGATTGTTGCCTCTCCGTTTTCTCTGATCATCACCACATTGGGCCTCAATTGTATGAACTGCATCCACTGGGTGTTATTGTAAGCGCCGACAGGTTTTATAATAACAGCATCGCCTTTTTCAAGGTGAGGGAGCTTTATCAGCGGGTGTATCACGTCGATCTGCATGCACAGCGGGCCGTAGACCACGTGATCTTCAGAAGCATACCCTCTGTCAACGGCGGGCACGATGTCATGGTCATACCAGAACGCGGTAAAGAGGATGTTCACGCCTGCATCTATGACGAGCGCCCTCATGCCGCTTGCAAGCCTCTTCACAGCGCATACGGAAGAGACAAGTACGGCGCATTCGTCTATCAAAGCCCTGCCTGTCTCAAGTATGAGAAGGGGGAGTTCGTCAGGCCTGAATGCCGAGAGCAGTTCATCAGATACCGCTTCTGCGTATCTGTCAAACGCAGGGGCGGTCTCATTTGTCGGGAGATATGAGCCTTTGAGTTTATTGCGGGATGCGAAGCCTCCGCCGATATCAAGATATTTTACAGTTATGCCGAACTCCTCTTTTATCAGCTTGCTGAATCCGATGAGGCTCTTTATCTCCATACGGTATAGTTCAGGGTCAAGGATGAAGGTGCCGATATGGGAGTGAAGCCCTGTTATATTCAGCTTGCCTCCTGAGACCGCTCTCTTTACCGCCCTGTACGCCTCTCCTGAATCTATATTAAATCCGAATCTGTCCCATGCGGTATATGCCCCGAGATTCATGTTCAGCCTTATTCCGATATTCACTGAATCGCCTGTCTCATTGGCTATCTTCTCCGCGTCATAAAGCTCATCCATGTTGTCTATGTTCACCATAGCGCCTTCGGCCAAGGCGGCCTTCAGGATATGGTACGGCTTGAAAGGCCCGTTGAATATTATCTTCGACGGCTCGATGCCGAGACCCTTTGCCATCTCATATTCCATCTCAGAGACGACTTCTGCCCATGAACCCATGCGGTGAAATGTTTTACAGATGGCCTTCAGATAATTGGTCTTATAGCTCCAGGCATGCTGGACCTTCGGATATCGGAGTGTGAAGGCGTCTATAAGACGCCTGTACTGCTCCTTCATCTTCTTCTCTGAATAGACAAAAAGCGGGCTGTCGAATTGAGCGATGAGGTCAGTTACCTTTATGCCTTCGATAGAGTCATAGACCTGCGCCGCAGGGCGCTCCCCGAACTTGTTGATGATGCCGCCGTGATGCCGCGTTATAAAGGGTTTTTCATACGGCTTTTTCATAGACGATCTCTCCGGCTGTGAATAATGTCTGTATCCTTGCCAGGTCAGTTATGAGGTTAACGGTATAGTTGGTGAATACAATCCCTGTATTGTAATGGAGAGCTTCTTCAGCTTTATTCCCGTTAACAGCTTTTTGCAGAAGCATATAAGGCAGGTTCATGCCGGCGGCCTTTGCCAGATATATCCACGCGGGGAATCTCGGGTTTATCTCGATAAGATAAAAGGCATCGTCTGCTTTTGAATATATCGCCTCTACCTCAAGCGCCCCGCGCCATTTCAGCGACTTGACGATCTTCCGCGTCAAATCCATGAGGCCGTCATTTTTTATGCTCACACATGCCCACCCCTTGCCCTTATCCGTAAGCACCATCTTCTTCATGCAGACTATTCCCATCACCCCGCCGTCACCGTCACCGACGGCAGCGGCGTTGAACTCCTCTCCCTCAATATGCCTTTGTATGAGAATGGGATATCCCCATTTGGCAGCTATTCTAAGGGCGAAATGCGTTGCTTCATCAACTGTATGCGCAAGGTATGCGTCATAGAATATCCCCTTCACCATCACAGGAAATTTTTCTTTAAGCTGATGTATCCTGTTTACATCTGATATGAGATGAGTCTCAGGAGTTTGTATCCCGAATTCTTCCTGGAGTTTCTGCAGGTTCGACTTTGACCTTTTTGTGAACTGCTCCTCTGTCGGCAGAAGCGTTTTGATCCCCATTGCTGAGAGGTCCTGCTCGATCTGTATGAAGTTCATTATCTCTGAGTCAAGGGTCGGGATGATGACATCAAGATGCTCCTGCTCATGGATATAACGCAGTTTTTCCAAAAGCGCGTTTCTGCCTGCTTTCGGATAGGGCATGAGATATGCCGCGTCTATCAATTCGCTGTCAAGAATGCCCGGTTCAAGCGCGTCATAAGCGAGCCCGACGATACGCCCCTCCCATCCGGGATCTTCTTTTATGCTTCTTGCCACAGCGACGCCTGGGCCGGGGGTGTCTACCGCGTTGAGCCCTGTTATGGCAATGTTCATGCCGTATCCTTTATAAGCCCGCAATTGGCTAACTGGCCGAGAAAATCAAAGACATCCTTCTCTGCTGTATCGGCATTTACATCGTAGGCATCAAGGATTATCTGCTTTATCTCGTCTATGCCCTTGCCTTCTTTCAGGGCGTTCATTATCAATATCCCCTGGGCATTAGAGGTAAATATATATCCTGTTGACGGATCGAATATCAGCCCGCTCTCATTGACAGCGAGGTCTTTAAGCTTGTTTGTATCCATAAGCTCTCCGCATTACGGGCTTGTAATGTATCTCCATATATAAGCGACCATGCCGGTTGCCTTGTATCCGTTCTTCTGGCAGAAATCATCGGTCTTGGCGCACTCATCTATTGAGAGCCTCTTTGTCCAAACTGCCGCCTCAAAAGTGCCGTTCACAAACTTCGGATTGATCACCATCTCGGTAACGCCCTTTCCCAATTTGATCGGGAAGATGTGGTTTTCAGTTGTCATTGCGTCAGGGGTATAGAATGTCACGCCAAGCCACAGTCCGGATGCGAGCGCGGAAGTATTTATAGTGAGCTTCATGATGCCTGAGGGTTCCTTGCTGATCTCATAGCCGAGCGAATAGCTCTTCCCCTCTGCAAATGACATGGGCGCTGTAAGGATTAAACCGGATACTAATATGATGCATACTGTTAAAAACCTCTTCATTATTGCCCCCTTTAAAAGTTGATCCGCCCGCCCGCCGTGCCGTATGTTATATTGTAACGATCTGCTATATAATTATTTTTGTAAGCTTCATAAGTTACATCTCCGTAAACAGATACTGCTTTTGAGAGGTTATAATTCACCGATACCCCTGCGCTGCCGTTCTGGACATCAGAAAGGTTATATGCTGTATTCAGGTCAGGGTCATAGGCGAATATCCTCTGCCCTAACATTCCATAAAGAGAGATGCTTAACTGCTTCGGTATTGCATAGTAGGTAAGCCGTTCTTCAACAGCAAAGGCGTTTTCTTTATCCTGAACCTTTTCTGATAAATCAATATAGAAAAGCCTTGTCTGAGACCATATCCAGTCGTTAAAAAGCGATACACCTCCTGTAATGGTGAATTGGTCTGCCCTTGTATCGGTATACTCGGTACGGGCATATCCAAGATCAAGGTGTTTCCTTAAATCAGCGGAGTTATATATGGCTGACACATAAGGGATAAAGGTATTGTCCGAATTTATATCATCACTGCTGATGTGCAGGATACTGACTTTTCCGCCGATAGCACTCCCGTCTGCCCTTTTAGGCATCAAAAAATATGTGAGGCCGACATTTGTCCCATTGATGTCACCCAGAGGGGATTTACGGTTAAGATTGGAATTATTGATCTTCAGGCTTGCGCCGTATTCAGGGGCAGGGATATAAGAGAGATTCAGGGTCTCCGATATGATATCGTCTCTCTCAGCACTCCCTGAATAAGAACCGTAAGTAATATGCCCGAAGACAGATATCGCCTCTCCTTTTTCTTCTGCGAAAACCGGTAAGGCGATGAACATCGACAGTAAAACTATGATAAATTTCTTCAACATTGTTTCCTCCTGTATTTTTATATTCATATTTTAACATGAAGAATGTGAATCAATTATGAAAATATAAATGTTTATTCACCTGATTACAGCCCTGTCTACCCATGGAAACTGCCATTTGCTAAAGAAGAGATTGTGACATATGATTTATCTCATACCATAACTTATCTCAAAGCATCACAATAAGGCATGAAGAAAATAAATATATCAAGGAGGCTGAAATGAAAAAACCGGTTATTGATTATGATCTCTGTATCGGATGCGGCACATGTGTGGAGGTTTGTCCGGATGTATTTGAACTCAAGGGCGATGAAAAGGCGTATGTAAAAGCGCCTGAGAAGTGCGGCACATGCAACTGCGAGGACGCAGCGAATATGTGCCCGGTTGAGGCGATAACATTTGAGTAAGGTTAAAGGAGACAGGCCATGAAGACTTATGATCTGAAGGATCTGATAACATTCAAAAAAGACAAATTAACAAGAGAGATGCTCTTTGATTCCCCTGAGATGAGGGTGGCGCTGATGTGCCTTGAGCCCGGCCAGAAGCTCACGCCTCATAAGGCACCGATGAGGCTGATGATGTATGTTGTAGAAGGGAAGGGCACCTTCACCGTCGGCACAGAGAAGTTCGAGGCTGATGAAAAGACCTGCATCCCGTGCGACCCGATGGTTGAACATGGCTTTGACGCTGATAAAGGCGAGAAGCTTGTTGTGATGGCGGTTGTCACGCCGGTTGATAGTGAGTAGAAACAGAACAAATCCCGTTTGTTGTGCAACAGTTTAACGGCAGTACCCCTCTGTGTTTCTCCTTATAAAAGGGAGACGCAGTTTGCCGTCTAATTGAAAATGAATTTCAATTTCCTTGACATTCCCTTTTCTGCCGTGGTATAAAAGTTCATACGGAATATATAATCGTCACTTTGAGTAAACCGGATTAATTTATTTATGGACAAAGAGAAGCTTGCTGAAAAGAAGGAACGGCTGAGCGAATTCATTAAGACCGAGGGGCTGAAGTCCACGCGCCAGAGGGACGTCATAACTGCGGAGTTTTTGAAGACTGACGGGCATGTGACGGCTGAAGAGCTTTACAGAAAGATAATCAAAAAGCACAAGAACATCGGCTTTACGACCGTTTACAGAACTCTCAAACTGCTTGCCAAGTCAGGGCTTGCGGCAGAGCAGGTTTTCGCTGACAACCTCACAAGATATGAGTCGCTCTCAGGTGAAGAGCATCATGACCACCTGATATGTTTGACCTGCGGCTCGATAACGGAATTTCAGGATACCCGGCTGGAGAATATGCAGATAAAGATAGCTGACGATCTCGGCTTTCAGATATTAAATCACAAGATGGAGTTTTACGGTTACTGCTCTAACTGCAGGAAATAAAGGACTGAAGAGATAAATTATGCACGACCACTGTCATACAAAAAAAGAGACAACGAGCGGCTGCCCGAGGATATTTCTTGTAGGCAACCCGAATGTGGGCAAGAGCGCGATATTCGGCCTGGTCACAGGCAGGTATGTCACTGTCTCGAATTATCCAGGAACTACCGTTGAGGTGACAAAGGGCGAAGCGGTCATTAATAAGGAGACGTTCCAGATAATTGACACTCCGGGGGTAAACAGCCTTGTCCCGATGAGCGAGGATGAGAAGGTCACAAGGGACATCCTGCTTGAGGAAGAAGCAACCTCGGTAATCCAGGTTGTTGATACAAAGAATATCCGCAGGGGTCTCTCGCTCACGCTGCAGCTTATTGAGATGGGACTGCCGCTTGTCATAGCCCTGAATATGAGGGACGAGTCATCAAGCCGCGGGATAGATGTCAGGGAGGATCTGCTCAAGGAAAGGCTCGGCATCAAGCTTGTCTCAACCATCGCGGTTCAGAGGAAGGGGATAGCATCTTTAAAAAAGGCCGCTCTGGAGCCTGATGTCTCGCATTACAGGTTTTCGTATGACGCGACTATTGAGGAGTATATCTCAAAGATAGAGCCTCTTTTGCCTGAGTCGAACATATCAAGGCGTTCCATTGCGCTGATGATACTCTCCGGTGACAGGACCTTGAAGACCTGGCTCTTTGATAATCTCTCCGAAGATAAGATAAACAGGCTGGAAGAATTAAGGGATGAGGCATCGCAGAAATATTCGCAGCAGTTGAGCTTCATTATCAGCAGCCAGAGGCTTGCCAAGGTAAATGAGATCACAGATGAAGTGGTAATAAGGACAGTGCCGGACAGAAAGGGGCTGGCTCAATATATCGGCAATATAACAACGCATCCTGTGCTCGGGATACCCTTTCTCCTGCTGGTGATGTTTCTCATGTATGAGTTTGTAGGAGTTTTTGGCGCAGGCGTGCTTGTTGACTGGTTTGAGGATGTACTCTTCGGAAAATACCTGAACCCGTGGGCATTGAAGATCATCATGGCGGTTATCCCGTTTACTTTTGTACAGGAGCTTCTTATCGGGCCGTACGGCATCATCACGATGGCGCTCACTTACGCTATCGCGATAATACTTCCTATAACCGCGACCTTTTTTCTCGCTTTTTCAATTATGGAGGATTCAGGCTATCTCCCCCGCCTCGCAGCTATGCTGAACAAGGTCTTCAGGCTGATGGGGCTTAACGGAAAGGCGGTGCTGCCGATGGTGTTAGGGCTTGGCTGCGACACAATGGCAACACTTACGACAAGGATTCTGGACACGCCAAAGGAGAGGCTTATTGTCATAATACTGCTTGCGCTTGGAGTGCCGTGTTCAGCCCAGCTTGGCGTTATTCTCGGAATGTTCGGCAACCTGCCTGTCATGGCTTTTATTATCTGGGCTTCTGTCCTTATCCTGACGATATTTTTTGTCGGTTTTCTCTCTGCTAAGCTGATACCGGGCGAGAGGGCGGACTTTATTCTTGAGCTTCCGCCTATAAGAAAGCCGCAGCTTTCAAATGTCCTGATAAAGACGCTGTGGCGTATCGAATGGTATCTGAAGGAGGCTGTCCCGCTGTTTATTTTGGGGACATTAATACTCTTTACAGCAGACAAACTGAAGATAATTCCAGCTATTCAGAAGATGGCATCTCCTCTGATAGTCACTGTCCTTGGCCTTCCGGCTGAGGCGACAGAGTCATTCATAATGGGTTTTCTCAGGCGCGATTACGGCGCGGCAGGGCTCTTCAGACTCCAGAAAGATGGGCTTTTAAATGCCGAGCAGGTCGTTGTGAGCCTTGTTACCATAACACTTTTCATCCCGTGCATCGCGAACCTCTTCATGATCATAAAGGAGAGGGGCGTAAGGACAGGGCTGGTGATCGCTCTCTTCATCTTTCCGTTTGCAATAATAGTGGGCGGTATCCTTCACAGAGTGCTCATGTGGCTGAATATTTTTGGATAATAAATGAAAAAGCTGATTCAGAAGAACAGGCAAACAGCCCTCTTTTTCTGGCTGTTAACCCTGGGCTATATGGCGCTCATATTCTTTCTCTCATCTGTCGAATCTCCGGATATCGGGGACCTTCCGGAATTTTCGGACAAGGCCATCCATTTTTTTGAGTATGCCGTTCTTTCAGTGCTTTACTATATCTCTTTCAGGAAAAGCGGGGTCATTTCGAACATTTTACTGCTTTCGATCGTTCTTGCGACCTGTTACGGCATTACTGATGAATATCACCAGAGTTATGTGGCAGGAAGGTTTGCAGGAATCGGTGATGTGGCTGCCGATTTTATCGGGTCTGCCGCAGGCGCCCTGTCGCTTAAGCTGATATTTAAAGATTAAGTCCAGATGCGGCAGCGTTATATATTTATGAACATCAGGCAATTGTCTCAGAAATCTATAAAGTTTTCTTATAAGATAATCGTTACATTGACAAATACTATTTATTATAGATAAAATCTCTTGTTTTTTAATTCTCGCCTTAAGGAGGTTTTCATATGAAGCTGGCAGTTTTTGTGAGTGATTACAGACTCACGGTTGATACCCTTGACAGGTTGACCGCAGACAAACTCGGCATCATTCTCGTCGGCAACGGCGTTTATCATGCCAGCATCAAGGACAAAGGCAAGGCTTCTTCTTTGCTCGACAAGTCCGCTGAATTTTATGCCCTTTCAGAGGATCTTGACTCAAGAGGCCTTGGCAGCAAGGATATCGCAGACAATGTAAAGGTCGTTAACTACGCCGGTGTGGTAGACCTTATCTTCAATGATTACGAAAAGTTAGCCTGGTTATAGGAGGATAATAGAAATGGGAAAACTTACTATAGGATGTTTTGCATCACTGGTTGGTTCAATGAACCTTGATTTTACCGTTAAGCTTGCAGGCGCGGCTCTTGAGAAGGGGCATAAGGTTGACCTCTGGCTTTCCGGCAACGCCACAATGCTCTCAATCGATAAGCAGCGTGCATTCAAGGATTACTCTTCTCTGGAAAAACCCCTCAAAGAACTTATGGCAAAGGGCCTTAAGGTCACCGCATGTGAAGCATGCGCCGAGGCAAGGGGTTATCATAAGGACAATACGCTTGAAGGCGTTGATAGAAAAAGTATGGACTGGTATCTTGCAAGCACATTTGATGCTGACAGGGTCCTGCATATAGGAGGTGAGTAATCATGGCGACTACTAATCTTGGGTTTATAGTTCAGAGGCCACCGTACAAAAGCGAGAATCCGAAGCTTGCCCTTACACACGCGATCGCAAGCCAGTCTGTTGAGGTATATCTTGAGGATGGTGACATCGTCACCTGCGACATCGCCTTTGTCGGCGACGGAGTTTTAAACTGCTTAAAAGACCAGAAGGCCGCTGACATTTACGGCCTGACCAGCACTGAGACTCAGGTGAAGATGGCGCTGTTGCTTGATATCAATGTGCTTATCTGCAAGGAGGACCTTGACAGGTTCGGCCTTTCTGAGGATGATATAGTAATTGACGCAGAGGAGTTCGGGGCTGACATCGAGACCAAGGTAGTTCCTTATGCAGAAATAGCAGCAATGATGGAAGAATCTAAACATCTGCTTTTCTTTTAAAGCTTAAAAACAGGAGGCAATAATGGCTGATTTAAAATCACAGGCACCAACTCAGACACTCGATGTTCTTGGAAGGGTATGTCCTTTCCCGCTCGTTCTGACCAAGAAGACTATCGAGAAGGCAGAGCCCGGCACGCTGCTTAAGGTTCTTTGCGACGCTCCGGCATCTGCTGAAGACACAATACCAAAGTATTGTGAGAAGAATAACTATCCTTATGAGCTCATCAAGATCGAGGACAAAGGCTACTGGGAGATCTACATCAAGAAATCCTGACAACTGATTACTTTAAACAAAAAAAAGCGTCCCGAGCAGTCGGGACGCTTTTTTTGTTGGTTTTCAAATTGGTTACATCTCTACTACAGTGATAGCTCCGTTGGGGCATCCCTCAACGCATGTCAGACAAAATACGCACTCATCAGCGTTAACCGGCTCAGACTTGCCGTTCTGCATCTCAAATACCTCTGAAGGACAGAGATTGGCGCACTCTTCACAACCATCACATTTTGCTTTATCAACAGTGACTACATACATGCTTGCCTCCTTAAAAGAATGATATTGAAAGTGGAATAAATTATAACCCATCACTTAGGGGAATTTCAATAAGTATAAATCGATGCCGGATGTAAATAGTCTTATAAGGTTATGAGGCCAACCTATGAATTTATTGTGAGATATAAAAAAATAAAAGTATAATTAATGATAAAGGAGGAGCATGCTGAATTACCGCGGGATAAACCATGTAGCTTTGGCGACAGGGGATATGGACAGAACCATAAGCTTCTGGCGGGACCTTCTTGGCATGAGGCTTATAGCCGGCCTTGGAGATGGCGGCAACAGGCAGTATTTCTTTGAGATATCAAAGAATGTGATGGCAGCCTTCTTTGAATGGAAAGGAGTGGAACCTGCTCCTGACAAGGATCCCGGAAGGCCTGTGAAAGGCCCGTTCGTCTTTGACCATCTATGCATAGAAGTAACAGATGAGAATGAGCTCTGGAAGCTGAAGGAGAGGCTTGAGGCTGCGGACTTCTGGGTGTCCGAGGTCATTGACAACGGTTTTATACATTCAATATTTACAACCGACCCTAACAACATACAGCTTGAGTTCGCCTGCAGGGTTGAAGGCGTTGACCTTTCAAAGAATCCGAGGATTGTAGATACTCACCCTTCAGCTGTCACGCTTGAGGGTGTTGATCCCCAGTCAGATAAATGGCCTTCAGAAAATAAAGATACGCCTGAGAGTGAGAGGAAGATATACCCCGGAGAGCTGAAGAAGCTGGTTGAGTGAACCGCCGGCCGGAAATTACTTTCTTTTGTCTTTTATGTAAGTAACCTTATGCCCTTCTTTCCCGATAGTGCGGACATCTATATCAAACAGCTGCGTGGCGTCAATTAATTCGCCTAACTTGGCATAACCGTAATTCCTTGAATCAAATTCAGGCGCCTGATTTACTATCTTGTTCCCGACCGTTGCCAGGTTAGCCCATCCTGAATCATCGGCAGCCGATTCCACAGCTCCCCTGAAGAGGTTTGCCAGGCGTGTGTCTCTCTTCAGCTCGGTTGTGTTTTTAGGAGTCATCTTTTTGCTCGGCTCGCTTGCAGTTGTTAATATCTCAGTGTAAATAAATTTGTCGCATGCAGAGACAAATGCCTGAGGAGTCTTCTTCTCGCCGAATCCGTATACAAGCAAACCCGCTTCCCTGACTCTTGACGCAAGCCTCGTGAAGTCGCTGTCGCTTGACACGATACAGAAGCCGTCAAAGCGGTTTGAGTAGAGCAGGTCCATCGCGTCTATGACCATCGCCATATCAGTCGCGTTCTTGCCCTTTGTGTAGCTGAACTGCTGTATCGGCTGTATGGCGTGTTGAAGAAGCACATCCTTCCAGTTCTTGAGAAGCGGTTTTGTCCAGTCGCCGTATATGCGTTTCACGCTCGCGACCCCGTGCTTTGATATCTCCGCGAGAAGCCCGTCAATAATGGAAGCCTGGGCGTTGTCTGCGTCTATAAGGACTGTTAACCGTTTTTCGGTATTGCTTGAGGATGACATAAATATCTCCTGTAAAATTGAGGTTAGTTATTTCTTATGCGCATTGAATGAACGCTCAAACAGCTCATCAATAGCCTGCATGCTTTCGTCGGTCAGATTCCGCGTGCCGGTGACTGATATCGTTTTATGAGATATAACAGGTTCGTCAGTGACCCACTCATTATGTACCCACGAGACCCACTCTTTCCTCTCCTGCTCAAAAAGATGCACCGGCCTGTTGAATAACCTTCCCAGTTCAACTCCCCATCCTGTGCCGCCCTTGACCGTTCCATTGGACAACAGCCAGCCGACAGCAAAGACCTGATAGCCGCTGTTAATTATATGGAATACCGTCTGAAATATCTTCTGCATAGTCGGCGTCTGCGCAAATGAGCGTTCCATGCGTTTGTTGATGATATCCTGGCTTACGCCGCCGCGCAGAAGTTCCGCATCAGTCAATATCCTCAGCCCCTTTTCGCGGCTGATCTCATGCCCTTCAAAATTAAATGTGACTTCCTTTATGCCCCACTTTTCCGCAGCTATCCCGAAATACTCCTCAGTTCCTTTGTGGCCGCCTGAATACATGGTGATCTTTTTAGGTTCCAGCATGACACCTCCTGTTGATTTGTTAATTGTAAATTATAGAATACAGGAAAAAACTCTTTATGTGTAGGGGGATAATGTAAGCAGGGTGGTATTTTTTGCAGGTCAGGAAGCGTGTGTGGCGAACCAGATCGTGTAATGCGCTCCACCGTGTGTACCGCGCGCGCGTACAGCAACTTCCTCTACCTTGAATCCGGCCTGCTTAAGACGCCGGACAAAGGCGTTGTCAGGACTGGAAGACCATACGGCCAGGACGCCTTCAGGCCGCAGCGCCTTAAATGCCGCCTTCAGCCCCTCCGGTGTGTATAGCCAGTCGTTACGCTTCCGGGTCAGGCCCTCAGGCCCGTTATCCACATCCAGCATAATGGCATCGTACGCCAGTTTCTCGGAACGAAGGATTTCAGCAACATCGATCTCTCTCACAGTGACACGCTCGTCATCAAGCGGGTGTCCTGCAAGATGCGCGAGCGGGCCCCTGTTCCACTGCACTACCGTAGGCACCAGTTCTGCCACTACTATCTTTGCATCAGCCCTAAGCCGTTTCAGAGCCGCAGCCACAGTGTATCCCATGCCCAGCCCTCCGATCAATAACCTCGGGCCGGGATGTTTGGCGACCTTTGCGCTTGTCATTTCACCGAGCGCATCTTCAGATCCATAGACCCTGCTGTTCATTAACTCGCAATTGCCCACTCTGATAGAGAACTCATCGCCCCGCTTGTAAAGGCGCATTTCATCGCTGTTACCGGGTATCTTCGCGCTGTCGATAAATTCCCATGGGATCATTTCATCTTGCCTTTATTTACCAGCTTAATGCCGTCATTCTCAATGGTAATAAGTTTCTTCTTGTAAATTGCGCCTATCGCTTTTTTGTAAGTCTTCTTGCTTATGCCGAACAATTTATAAATGATCTCCGGCGAGCTTTTATCTGTGACAGGAATGAATCCTCCCTGTTCTTTCAGCGCGGCGATGATCGTCTCTGATATGTCATCGACTTTTTCATATCCGGGTTTCTGCAGGCAGAGGTCTATTTTTTTATCATCCCTTATCTTCTTGATGAAACCTTTTATTCTCTGCCCTTTATTTAACGGCTGGAATATCTCGTTATCATAAAGCACACCCCAATGTGAATTATTAACAATGGCTTTCCAGCCGAGGCCGGTCTGCTCGCATATCAGCAATTCCACTTCCTGCCCCGGTTTCAAGTCGCCCGAGTCGTCGTTGAGAAACTTGTCGAGTTTAGAGGATGCTGCCAAACGGTTGCTGTTAAGGTCGAGATAGATCCTGACCACATACGATTCTCCTTCTTTCATGACCGGCCTCTGCTCACTGTAAGGCACCAGCAGATCCTTTGGCAGTCCCCAGTCAAGAAATGCGCCTGCAGAATTAACAGCTACGACCTTCAGCAAGGCAAAGTCATTGACCATGGCAAAAGGCTTTTCCGTAGTGGCGATAATACGGTCTTCAGAATCAAGGTATATGAAGACCTCCAGCATATCATCAACTTTACAGTTTTCAGGCACATACCTGAGCGGCAAAAGTATCTCGCCCAGATCCTTGCCGTCAAGATAAACACCGAAATCAACTTCCTTGACCACCCTCAGTTCGTTTAATCGTCCTATATCAGCCATATCTAATTGATCCTATTCCTTATGCTTCTCATTTGATCTCATCCTGTAGATCCAATTCAGATAAAGGTCTTCAACCTTTTTTCTAGCCCACGGTGTCTTTCTCAGAAATTTCAGGCTCGACTTTATGCTCGGGTCATTATTAAAACACCTGATGTCAATGAGCTTCCCCATTTCATCCCATCCGTAATGCTCTACCAGCCGGGTAAGGATCATCTCCAGGGTGATGCCGTGAAGGGGGTTATTGGGTTGTTGGTCTGTCATTTCTCAGCCTGATGGATTGAATATTCTCAGGTAATAGAATACAGGAAAAAGCTCTTTAATTGTAGATAGGTGTTGTTCGCGGACTTTTTAGCAAGCTTCAGCCGATAGAGATGGAAGAATCTTCTATCAGGTTGTTAGAACCGGGATAGTAGCATGTCAGCACAGAATCCATTCTCGCTTCACCCTGTGATATCGCAAGGCATTTTCTATAGACTTCGGCATCTATCAATTCCTTCAGCGGCTGCTTTACATTTATGAATTCTTTGAATGCCCCTCGAAGTTTCTTATCCCAGTTCTTGTGATAATAAATGGGATCATCAGGATTGACGCGCTTCCGCCTGCTCCATTTTTCCGGCAGGCAATCGAACGGCTCTGTTACATTGAGATAACCGTAATCATCGGTCAGTTCTTCACCTGCGTGAATATCCCTGACCGCAAGCTCAAACTCGTATGCGGTAGTTATGCAATTGGATCTGAAGCTGTGGTTGACATACCTGCCGTTGTCCCAGCATAAAATAAAGTTGCCGCACTTATCGCGGAATGTGTATTTTGAGATGATGTTTTTATATATCTCATCCATATCGATTATTTCCAACGGGGTGAAGATGCGGTCCAGCTTATCCAGGCTCCATGTTATGGTTCCTTTTGGAATGAATTTTGTAGCCACCACTCCGTAGCCGATCTCGTGATTAATGAATTTAAGCTCAGTATCGGGATGTATCATGCAGAAGGCTCCTCAATTTTCTGTTAAGTGAAATATCATAAAATATCAGATATGAAAAAGTCACTATCCAGCAGCGCATTGTCTTGTTAGAGTTCCCGCAGCTCTATCAGGAGTTTGATGCCGTCGATTATTTGTTTAATTCTTGCCGGTGAAAGCCTGCCGATCTTTTCAATAAGGTCTGCTTTGTCAATCGTAATTATCTGCGATATATTGACGACACTCTCTTTTTTCAGGCTGCCTTCTCCTTTTTTGAGAAGGATGTTGCCCGGTGCTTTTGACAGTTTGAGATTTGATGTTACAGCGCAAACAACAACGGTATTGATCCTGCTTAGATTAAATATGTTGTTTTGCACGATAACATGAGGGTGCTTATATCCCGGCTCCGATCCATGAGGTTCACCCAGATCAATCCAGAAGATATCACCCTGCCTGATTCCCAAATCAGTAGGGCTCCTTTGACAATTTTCGGGAATAGTATTTTTTGCTTTTTTGCCTTAAAGCGGTATCCTGAGGAGCTTCCGGTTCTGAATAGGCCTCATTGAGAGATGATAAAAGAGTTTGGGATTTGATCCGATCAAGATATTCCTTGACCGCAACGGTAAAAAGCTCGCTTCTGGAACGATGCTGCTTTTTAGCTATTTCCTGAAGCTCATCAAAAAGTGTGTCCGGGATGGATATGGCCGTTTTCATGCCTAAAGTATGACAGATAGTTATACCTGTGTCAATACCATGGATGCACCAGAATGGTCGCCATTCTTTGTTTCTTTGAGGCCTAACCCGCAGATCAAAAATTAATGTTGTACTCGATGGTAGTTCAGCAGCTTCCCCTCATGATCAAACTTCAAGTCTAGTGAATCATAGTCCATACGGAAGCCACTCCACATGCCGAGATTATAACTTAAGAAATCATATTCGGACTTCATGTCTGCCGGACCCAGCAAACCTTCTATGTCTTTCTTTGATAATCCTTTTCGTAGATAGCGGTTATCAAGATCGTCAAACATTTGGCCTCTGGGGTTATCAGGATTATTGCTTTTGCCAAATGACTTAAATAAAGCTGAGTCAAACTTACGATCATTAAAGTGGTATCCCATTGCAAAATGTAATTGTGCGTATAAACCTGCAACAAGCATTACAATGAGAATCATAATCGATATAAATATTCGTTTAGACCACTTTTTCATGTTTTCCTATATGCTATCCATTTAACTGCTTAATAGCACCTGTTCAATTCCCCATTAACTTGAAATCAGACTTACTCCGGCGGGATAACGACCCCGGTCACTCCGGTTCCTGTCTCCCCCATGCTGCCCGCGCTCTTGCCTCTTTCCGCACAGGCGCACTCTGAGGGCTGCTTCAGAAGCCCGAAAATATAACCCCGCGTGTTCAGCACTTTACAGATTTCTCCTTCACTGCAAGCTCCGATACAGACATCAGGCAATACAAAACGTTCTTCTGTATAACATCCTTCGCCTGCATGCTGCCGTGATTTGTAGATATTGATTGCTAATATTATTACTACAGCTAAACTAAGAATGAAAATTATCAATCGTTTCATATTATCAGCCTCTCCCTATCAACCGGATTTTAGATAAAATATCTTTTAAAGAGTAAAATGTCAATTCATTCATCCTTAAACTCTTACTTTCTGAGTTGTTGCCATTTGGCTTCCTTTTCATCCAGTGCTTGAAGTGCTCCAACAAAGTCACCCGCAAGAGAGGCCAAGGCTCGCACCGATTCTTCAGGATGCTCGGCCTTTTCTTCACTGATCATCTTGAACCATAGCTGTGATCTTTCATCTCCTTCTTTAGCTTCTTTAAGCATCACGCGCAGATCCTTTGAAAATTGGTTAAGGGGGGAGCTGCTGATCAATTCTATCCATTCAGTAAATTCATCATTGATTTGATTGCAGCCGGACCCGGCGCAACTCTTGATGAAGTCTTTTGGATCATAAGAAGTAAACGATTCTCTTATTCTTTTTTTCGTGCTAAAAGCTAAGTCGGATTCCCCCCTCCCGGCGTATATTCGGGACATCTCCATGATTACATGATCATGGCCATTGATATCACCTTCTTCGAGAAGCTGTGCGAGCTTGGAGTCTGTCCCCGCGGGGTCACCTGCCCTGAAATATGCAAGAGCGAGTTTTCCTATAGCGCTCTTGATCGACACACCTTCAAAAAAAGCATCGGGGGGTACACCGGTAGCGAACTCTTTTGCTTGTTTGAGCAGTCTTTCAGCCCCGGTAAGGTCACCAAACTCGGCTCGTAATCCGGCGCTTTCCGCAAGGAGTGTTGAGGGAGGTGTCTTGAAGTGGGTTGTAATCAGCTCTTCAGCTCTTGAAACGCTTGCCAGTGCCCCGGCGGTATCACCGGAATCAAATTTATTTTTGGCTATCTCCCGGTGGAGAGATAACGCCATTAAAAAATGACGCTGCACTAAATCATCGGCGATTCTTTCAGCATCTGTGTAATCTCGCATCTCAGCATAGACGATGCCGAGGCATTTGAGTTTATACTGCTCATCATCATTTTGGATCAGTTCATTGGCAGTAATTTGTCGGTTCTCTTTTTTTGCCAACCATAATTTGGCTCTGAAGAGGGGATGATAGATGCTTTCCGTCATCTGAAGGTTACCAAGAGCAGAACTGCCGAGATTGCTTAGCGCCTGGTCCGTGAGGCTGATAAAGTTACGCACGGTATTGATGGCCCGGGTTTCCAGCAAGGCTATTCGCTGTCTGATCTCACCGGCCTTTGGTGAGTCCGGTGAAAGCGACAAAAAGGCGCGGTAGCGGGCGATTGCGTGCAGGTCGCGCCCTCCGGCATTGTCATAAGCGAGGGCTAAAAAGTAGTTAACCCTGGGAGACCTTTCGCCGCCATTTATCAGGGCATTATTAAAATGTTCGATCGCAGCCTCCCATTGTTTGAGTTCTGCAGCCTTGCCCCCCTCCTTTATGGCAGTTTCAGCCTCCGGCGGCAGATCTGACGCATATGCCTGCGCAATAATGAAGGCGCCGTGCATCAGGCTTAAAGTTATCAGTATTGCGGCGGCAATATTATGGGGGATCTTTACGTTCTTTTTTTGTGCCATACGCCTCAGGCCGGTCATTTTCCTCCCCTCTGTTTTTGCTCGTTGATGAGGTCTTCAAGGATACGCTTCATCTCCATCTGGGCATCGAGTTTGCCTTTCGGCTTATCAATGTTATCGGCTATTGACCTTATCTGTGCCCCTGCCACGGCCCAGCGGCTTGCCTCATATATATAGTCAATGAGAAATCCGCCGAACCCGGCATACTCAGGCCCCAGTTCAGATATGGTTTTTTTATCAAAATAAACATTCTGATGTTCGCCGAGGATGTTATAGAGGTCGTTTGCCATGTTGCGCGCCAGTTCAAGGTTCGCCTCCCTGTCTGACGGGTTATTATTGAACTTCATCACAGGATCGCCATAATCCAGGATCGTCAGCCCTTTTTCAGAGAGCTGCTTTATCCGGAGGAGGGCTTTGTCGTCGATCTTTTTGATGCCGGGAAGTTTCAGGGCCGATGCTGCCATCATTTTAAAGCTTGCTATCAGCGCCTTTTCCTCCGCATCCTGCGCCTCAGCGAACCATTCGTTAAGCTCCTTCTCGCCTTTAAGAAAATCGCTCAGCATATATTCAAGGATACGTGTTGTCCGCTCGATTCTTTTTTTCAGTTCATCATCACTGAGTTCAGTCAGTATGGCAAGCTGTGCTTCTCTTTCATCCTTGCTTTTATATCCGAACGGGGAGGGGACATCCTTTATTCTAAGACCCTTGTATTTCTGTCCCCCGGGCTCTGTTTCAGGTACAATAGCCGGCAGCTTGTCGGGGTCTGTAAAGGAGAGATCCACAGGTGTGTCTTCTGACGACCACTCGTTCTCCAACGCATCGATCTGCTTTTCAATATCCTTTTCGATCCTTGACGAAGCGGCCCGGTTTTTCTGCTTTAATAAGGCTGCTTCAGCAGCTTCCAGGTTCTTTTGTATATCGGCATTGCCAAGGTCGTTATTTATGGCATTCCGGAAAAACTCAACAGCCTTTTCAAAATCGCCCTGCATGTAGTGATCTTTTCCCTGCTCATTCAGGTTGATTGCATTGCGCCTGCCTGCCTCCCGTTCAAGTATATCTTCAATCCTCTCAATGTTTGTCTTGCCGTCCCGGATACTATGTACTCCAAGATGTTGGGCCTTTCTGTACCATGCCAGCGCCTCCTCATAGCGTTGCTGAGCTTCTATTGCATTGCCAAGTTTGTAATGTATCTCTCCGCCTAAGTTTGGGTAAATCCCAAGCGCGTCAAGATAGTATCTTTCAGCCTCAGCCCAGTTGCCCGACTGGTAATGGTAATTGCCAGTGTTATAGGCGTTCATCGCCAGCTCTCTGGGAGTAAGAGGCGGCGGGGGATATTCTATATTGCCACCTAAAGGCCTTTCTCCTGTGTCACCACAGTTAGGCCCTATACAGCCGCAGCCACTGCTGCCGCATGGGTCAGGGACATCGAATGGGTAGACAGCAGGAACAGAAAAAAAGAGGATGAGTATTACAAATAATGGAAAAGCGGCAAAAAGGGTTTTTGATATAGAGGATTTCATTAATGGTCCTTACTGCATTTGCTAAAAAAGGCGTCCCGATATTTCGGGACGCCTTCTGGTTTATACGGTGATATCTTACTTAGGCGGCCCGGAAGTCCCGAGCTCTTCCCTGACAGAGATAGCTACTTTGTAAAGAACGGTCAGGACAAGGAAACCTAATGCCCATACACCGAGTGTGATGGTTGTTTCGGTCAATGTGGGCCAGTATTCTGTAACAGTATCAAATGGTGTCGGCACGAAGCCGCCGATCACAAGCCCGAAGCCTTTATCTATCCACAAAGAGATGAATATCGCGATACATGCCCACATCAGTATAGTCTCATTGCCTCTCATCTTAGGCGGAACGATCAGGATGAGCGACAGAAGGGCAAGGATCGTGGAAGTCCACATAAGAGGCACGAGATTGCCATGCGCGTAAAGGAACTCAAACGCATGCATATGGCTTGGGATGTTGCTGTAGAAAGCGGTAAAGAACTCAAGGCCGATCAGGAAGACGTTAGCGCACATTGCATATGCTACTATCTTTGCCACAGCCTGTATCGGCTCTTTACCGGCATCGAACTTGGTGTACTTTCTCAGGATAAGCGCAAGGAGGATAAGCAGCGCCGGCCCGCCTGCAAATGCTGAAGCAAGGAATCTGACAGCTAATATCGCCGTGAGCCAGAAATGCCTGCCCGGAAGCCCTGCATACAAAAATGCAGTAACAGTATGGATACTGACTGCCCATGGTATCGAAAGATATATCAGCGGCTTTGACCATGCCGGAGGAGGTACGCCCTTCTTTTCAGCGTGAAGCGTGGCCCATCCTATTACAAGATTAAGGAACAGGTAACCATTCAGTACGGTGGCATCCCAGAAGAGTATCGAGTTGGGAGTAGGGAAGAGGATGACATTCATTATCCTCATCGGCTGCCCCATATCAACAAATATGAAAGTCATGCACATTGTTACCGACGCGATAGCCAGGAACTCACCGAGGATGACTATCCTTCCGAACTTTTTAAAGTTGTGGAGATAATAAGGGATGACAAGCATAACGGCTGATGCGGCAACACCGACCAGGAATGTGAACTGGGATATATAAAAGCCCCAGGAGACGTCCCTGCTCATGCCTGTGACGCCAAGGCCGTTATTGAACTGATGGAGGTATGCAAGCGACCCTGCCCCGATGAAGCCGAGCAGTATGATCACCAGCGTCCAGTATCCTTTGCTTCCTTTAAGCGCTCTATCCAGCATTTTCACCACCTCCGATCACGTAAAACACACTGGGCTGAGTGCCGACTGCCGGTTTACGTATGATTGTATAATGTGTGCTCAGAATTTTTCTGACGTTTGAGCCGGGGTCTGCGAGGTTGCCGAACACTATAGCGCCGTTTGACACTTCAACACAGGCCGGTTCAAGCCCCCTTGCGAGTCTCTCAACGCATAAGGTGCACTTCTCAACGACTCCCATCGTCCTTGTCGGATAGTCCGGATTGGTTTTATTCATATCAAGGTATTTCCTCGGGTCTACCCAGTTAAAGCTTCTTGAGCCGTACGGGCATGCAGCCATGCAGAATCGGCAGCCGATACAGCGGTGAGGATCCTGTGCCACAATGCCGTCAGGCCTCTTGAATGTGGCCTTTGTCGGGCATACCCTTACACAAGGCGGTTTTGCGCAGTGATTGCAGAGCAGCAGGAACCGCTTCTCCTTCATCTCATGGGGGATGAATTCGTTGGTTTGGTCAGGGAAGGTGTGCTCATAGTTGTCTGTCCAAATCCACTTGACCTCATGCTTCGTGTTGGGGATGCTCGGAACATTGTGTATGCTGTGGCATGCGTCAGTAATCCTCTTGTAATCCTCATCAGTCCTGATCTTTCCGATGTCTATGACCAGTGCCAGTCTTACCCCTGATTCAGGAAGAGAACTTTCTTCTGATGCATGAGCTTTTCCCTTTACCAGGCTGTCTGCCGCTGACAATCCCAGTCCTATGCCGGAAAGCCCGGCTATCTTTAAGAACTTTCTTCTATCAATGCTCATCTCTGGCCCCCCTCTCTAAAAAAGTGGCAGTCCCAACAGTAGGGTTTCACGCCGGCGTAACTATGACATTCATCACAGAACTTGCTCTTGTTTGAGTGGCACTGCATGCAGCCGTTCTGCAGGCTCTTTTCAAATACCCTGCCGCCCACGGTTATGACATCCCGCTTGCCTTCTCTGACAACCTCGTCTCTCCATTGGTCCAGCACCTTCATATGTTCCTTCTTCATATATTCAGCAGACATGACACACTCTTTTTTAGCAAGCTGGTTTATGACAGGTGTGTCGGTGCTCGGCGAAGGCATTACGGCTGACTTCCCGAAGTTAGAATAGAAGGGGAAGGTCGCTATGGCCAAAAATATTATGAGCCCTAATATTATCTTGCTTCCGTTATACATTACGCAGTCTCCTCCTTTCCCTCTTCAGTTTCCGGGTCTTCTTCAACATTGGGAAGGTCTTCAAGCCTCAGGTCCTGGGTACGCTTCTTCTCTCCGGTCATAACAAGGGCGTTGGCCAGGAGTTCATGCACTCCGCAGACGCTCACATCGCCTACCCAGTAATCCATAAGCGGAGGAAGCACAGCCCTGTCTATCGCGCAGATGTTGGCGAGCATGTTTACGCCGAACTTCTCCTTGACCTTCTTGACCGCGTTTGCCCTCGGGAATCCGCCCCTCATCCTTATCTCCATATTTTCACCTGCGTTAAGGCCGGAGCCGCTGCCGCAGCAGAAGGTCTTCTCCCTTATCGCATCATCAGCCATTTCCTGGAAGTTATTGCAGACACTGTTGATAATGTATCTGGGTTCTTCGAATATGCCCATGCCCCTTGCTGTATTGCAGGAATCATGGAATGTGACATTAAGGTGGTCGTTGCGGCTCGGATCAAGCTTCAGTTTCCCGTGCTTGATCAGGTCTGCGGTAAATTCAGTTATATGCACCATCTTGGTGCTCTTTGCATTCTCAAATCTTGTCCCTGTGATTGGAGAGACCGGTTCCTGCATGAAATCTGCCGGGCCGTTCCATGTATCCATGTACTGGTTCAGCACCCTCCACATATGGCCGCACTCACCGCCGAGAATCCACTTGACACCCAGCCTCTTTGCCTCAGCGTATATCTTATAGTTCAGCCTCTTTGCCATATCCATTGATGTAAAGAAGCCGAAGTTTCCACCCTCTGATGCATATGTGCTCCAAGTGTAATCAAGCCCCAGTTCATGAAACAGCATCAGGTAGCCCATGGCGGTGTAAGTGCCCGGGTCGCCGAAGAGGTCGCCTGACGGGGTTACAAAGAGTATTTCAGCGCCTTTCCTGTTAAAGGTCGGCTCGATCCTGATGCCTGTGATGTCTTCGATATCGTCTAACAGATATTCAAGGTTGCTTGTGATCGTGTGCGGCTCAAGGCCGAGGTGGTTGCCCTTTTTGTAGCAGTTGGCAACGGGGCCGGCTATCCAGTCGGTATTGAGACCGAGGAGGTTGAATATCTCCCTGACTATCATTGTTATCTCAGCCTGGTCTATGCCGTAAGGGCAGAAGACCGAACAGCGGCGGCATTCGGTGCACTGGTAATAGTAGTACCACAGTTCCTTGAGCACATCTACTGTCAGCTCTCTTGCACCGGCATTCTTGCCTAATATCTTTCCGGCGGCTGTGAAGTACTTTCTGTATACTGATCTCAGCAGTTCTGCCCTGAGAACAGGCATGTTCTTGGGGTCGCCTGTGCCTATAAAGAAGTGGCATTTATCCGCACATGCGCCGCATCTTACGCAGATGTCCATGAAGAGTTGGAATGAGCGGTATTTTTTGAGCCGTTCACCCATCGCTTCAATAAATATCTCTTTCCAGTTCTCAGGCAGCTTCCAGTCTTCATCAGCAGGCGCCCACTCCCTGGCGTTTGGAAACCCAACTGTTTCAAGATACGCAGGCCTTGCCCCGTGGCAGAAGGTGCCCTCTGCGAAATCAACAGGGGTCTCGGTCCAGCCTGTTTTAGGCGGGTTGTAATCTATACTGGATGTTAATTCTTCAGGTTTTGGTGTTCCTTTTGCCATATTATTACTCCTTTTCTACCGGGATCCCGGCGCCTTTCATCTTATCCCTGAATTCATCTTCATAGGCAGCATATGTATGAACCTTGACCTCAGGGTTCCACGGATTAACATGTCTCCTGATACGGCTGTCATTGGCAAGATTTCTTGTGGGGCTGAGGAATATCCCTCCCATATGCATCAGCTTGCTGAACGGGAAGTAAACAAGAAGCGTGCATATAAGAAATAGATGTATGAAGAATATGACTCCGATCCCCTCCGGTGCGCTCATCTGAAGGCTGACAAGGGAGATCGTAAATTGTTTTACCTTGATAATGTCAACTTTGGCGATATATCTCATTAATATTCCGGATAGCGCTATGCCGATGATCAGGAAGAGCGGGAAGTAGTCAGCTGGAAGAGATATGTAGCGAACCTGCGGATTATTAACCCTTCTGAAAAAGAGATATCCGGCAGCCAGAAGAAGAACGCCGCCTGAGAGCAGGAAATGCGGCGCAGTTATCTGCAGGAACCCGTCAAGTGAGTCAATGATGTTTATTAAAGCCGGCACAGGTTCCATGAAAAACCTGAGATGCCTTACCACAACAACGGCAAATGAATAATGGAACGCGAGACCTGCGAGCCATAACCACTTATCAGACCCGTAAGAGATATTCCCGCCCTGCAGTCCTGTCTTAAGATTTCTGAAGAGTGAGCGGAAACAGAAGACCTCCAGTATCATCCTTGATATAACGCCTGATGTGCAGGATGGGTTGTCCAGTTTGCTGTAATTGATCCACGGCAGGGTCATTTGCTGGCCGCATGTTGTAGGGATGTGGAACGGAACAGGTGAACGTCCCCATTTGACAACCTTCATCAGGAAGCCGACTACGAAGGCTGTGAAGGCTGCATAGGGAATTATGATACCGAAGAGCAGGTGCAGATTGGCGACCGCTACTCCCAAATAGGCGATCAGGGCAATCATTATGACCATGAAGAAGGAAAAAAAGATTCCCATTTATTTACCTCCTTTTAAATTTTTTAAAGTGAGTTTCAAAAACTCAATATAAATTTTAATTAAAAAAGCGTATATCAGCTGCCAGGTCTCTTTTCCTGAACCGTATTTGTGCGATTGGCTCTTTGGATAAGCCTGTAGGTCATATCTTTGACCTCTTTGGTCCTTATATTGAAAAGTTTTTCACGGCACTCCATGTATATATCAAATGAGAGATCCGTGAATCTGTCTATTTTTGATTCAATCTCCAGTAGTTCCTCAAACAGTTGATGTTTACGGATATCATCAGACAACTCATCTCTTATTGTCTTCTTGAGTATCGTTGTAAAGCTTACTGCCTGGGAAGGTGTGAGATCCTGAATAGCCCTTAACCTTATGATGTTGTCAAGGAAAGGCGCTGTCTTCTCAATATCTGAATCATTGATTATCCCGTCAAAAATTCCTTCCATTCCCTCTATGATCATGCTCTTTGCGGGGTGATTGAACTGTTTTTTGAGGTTCTTTAAGAATGATGAGGTCTCTAAGGCGGAAGTCTCTATAGATGTATCGATAATTGAATCAAACCACTTTTTGATTATCTGTGGTCTCTTTTCTATTAAAAGGTCTTTGATCTTCATTTAAAAAAAGATGCAGGTGTAAGGGTATAATTTAAAGGGTTGGTGTCCTTATTTTTTGCATATTTAAGGATACCAACCCTTTAGACTCTTTATCAGAATTAGGTTTATACGCAGCCGGTTGGTTTCGGAAGTCCGGCGTATCTGCATGCCTGCTTGGCAGGGCCGGCAGGGTAAAGCTCGTAAAGATATTTGGTGTTGCCCTTCTCCTTGCCGTATTTCTTTGCAAGTTCTTTTGTAAGTATCTTGATCATAGGTGCGATCTGGAACTTCTCAAAATACTCTCTGAGGAACCTGATGACTTCCCAATGAGCCTCTGTGAGTTCAAGGCCGTCTTCTTTTGCCATATTGGTGGCAACCCCTTCTGTCCACTCCTGCCAGTCAATAAGGTATCCGTCATCATCAACCTCAAAAGATTTTCCGTCAAAGTCTAAAGTTGCCATTAAGTCATCTCCTTTTATTTGAGTTTATTTGCTGGTTTGATTTTTCTCTCGGTCTGATTAAGAAAGACCAGCTATATGGTTTTATGTGTAAACAAGTTAATGAATATAATAGAAAGGCCTTGGTTTGGTCAAATAAGAAAAATTTATAAGTGATTTATCCCTCTTAATATGTTATTTAATAAAAGCATTAATGCTAACTATCAGAAATTATTAATAAAACAGCACGTTAAGTCTTTTGTGTGGCGCACGGATCGAGGGCGATTGAGGCTATCTTGCCAACGGTTGTTTCAACAAGGCTGTTATTCTCGTAGATCATAAGTGAGCCGTTATCTGAGGCTATGGCTTTTATTTTTCCGATAGACCGCGTATCAGCCATTTTCCACAGTGCCCATACGGCTAGTCCGCGTATTGTGGGTGAAGTGTGGTCAAGAAACTGGAGGATATCTTCTACTGACGGCAGCATCAGTTCTTTATGCATTTCACCTACTCTTCCAAATGCCCAAAGTATTCCGGGCAGCAGGGGCTCTTCCTCATGAAAGGATACTATTATAGGGGCGATATCTGAACAGAGCACCGGATTGTTCCTTACTATTTCACCTAACATCTCAGGGGAACTCCAGCCTATGCCGCCTGACTCATCCCTTATCATCCACAACAGCCTGCCCACAAGGTTCCTGACTGTACCGGAATCGTCTTTAGCGATCAATGCAGACAATATTCCGACACCCTCTATCGCACGCCATGCAAGGATATTTTTCTTGTCATAAGTGAGTGATATCAGGAGGCGGAGGATATTTCTGTTATCCGGCCATAGATCAAAAAGGCGGACATATTCCTGTGATTCCAGGATGGCTATGATTTTTTTCTTCAGGCTGGTCTGCATATCAAACGGAAGGGCACAAAGTTAATTAATAATTTTCAAATAGTTGTGCGCCTTGTTTTTTACTTATCTTTTTCTGTCAACCTCATAAAAAGAAGTTTGCCTGCCTTCTCTCCTTCACCGCCCCTTCCGGTAGTATTGGAATGGAAGATATAGTCCAAATCAATGTCTTCATAATCTTCCGGGCTAAGGGTCAGAGCCCTGTCCACGTCTCCTTTGCAGACGAACTGCAGTGCTTCCATATATATCTGGCCGAGATGATGGCCGGTGCGGTCAAATACATAAACTGAACCGCATGTGCATATCCCGCCGGTTATCTCAAGAGACTTGAACTTTATCTCAACAGGCCTTGCCAGGAAGTTGTCACAGAACGGGCATTGTAAAGGTCTTGGTCTTGCCATAATAAGTTGTCGGAAAAGTATACCTTAATTTTGATCTTTATATTTTATTGCGCAGTTTATTATACCATCTGCCCATTCCGGTGAGCCAATCGCATGAAGGTGGGTATAGGTTGCAAGGACATTTTTATAGCATATCCCATCCATATTTTCGGTTATCCCTTTGCCGCGCTTTACATTAAAGCACATATCAGGCTGTTTATTCCCGATATCCGTTACCTTGGAGTAGTGGAACTCATGTCCCTTTAATATGCAGCCCTTCTTAAAGAAAGGATTATCTTCACTGACCTCAATGAGCGTGTATCCGTGAGCCTGCGGCCTTTTTTCAAGACAGAATACGAGCGGAAAAATGCCTGCCATAGGATATGTTTTATCATCCAGGATTAGGCTCTTCCCAAGATACATCAACCCGCCGCATTCTGCATATACAGGCAGGCCTTTCTCAATATATCTGCGAAGAGAATCTTTGAATCCAATATTCTCAGAAAGGGCTATCGCATTTGTCTCAGGGAATCCGCCTCCGATATAGAGCGCATCGAGTTCAGGAAGTCTGTTATCTTTCAACACACTTAACTCTATGATTTTAGCGCCCCTCTTTTCGAGTTCCTCGATATTCTCCGGGTAGTAGAACTGGAAGGCAGAGTCTTTGATTATGCCGATCCTGATAGATGAATCCTTAATTTTTGATTCTTCATGCATGATCTCTGATTTCTCAGCCATTGGTTCTGCTTCAGAAGCTATCTTCCATATTGCATCGAGATCCAGATACTCCATACCCAGCACATTTATGGCGGAGATGGAATTACTTATCTCCTCATGCTCCTGAAAAGGGGTCAATCCCATATGCCTTTCAGGGAATGGATTATGTTTTAATCTGGGAATCACGCCGACTACAGGAAGCCCGCAATGAATTTCTATCGCCTTTCTTATGAGCGCCTCCTGTCTCTTTGTTGCGACATTGTTTAGTACAACCCCTTTAATTGGAACATCCTGGTCCATCTTCTGGCATCCAAGGATCTGCGCGGCGATAGTGTTTGTTGCTTTTGTGCAGTCTATAATGATCAGTACAGGTGTCTTAAGCAGTTTCGCAAGCTCTGCGGTGCTGTAAGTGCCCTCATGATCCATTCCGTCATACAGCCCTCTGTTGCCCTCGATCACAGCTATGTCTGTATTATCATCATGTGAGAAGAAAGAACCGGTTATCTGCTTCGGCTCCATCATGAAGAGGTCAAGGTTATAGCATGGGCCTCCTGATGCCTGTGCAAGCCATCCGGCATCAATATAGTCTGGCCCTTTTTTAAAAGCGGTGACTTTATGCCCTTTATTCTTCCAGGCAGAGCATAAACTTAGTGACAGGATGGTCTTTCCGCTTCCGCCCCTGAGGCCGGAAATGATTATTCTTGGGAGTGGTTTAAGCATGATGGCTTTATAGAGGGAAGAATAGAAAAAAATCGGGGTTCAAAAGCTGATCAGATATTGCAGTGATCAGCTTTTGAACCCCGAAAAAAATAAACTTGCTTAGATGAGTCCCTTCTCTTTTAATAAGCTGTTTAGGTCCATTCCCTTCTCTTTAAGATACTCTTCGCCCGGTATCTCTACTGAACTTGCGCCGCCGCCGTAGGAGTACATGAGCAGGCCTTCATTGATCAGCGCTCTCATGGCTGCTTTAACAACATCCTTGTCTTCGCCTGAGCTGCCAGATACCTCTTTAATGATATCTTTTTCTTTAAGCTTCTTCTTGCCCTTCATCTTTGTGCTGTAGTCATAAATTAGTTTCTGTATCTCACGTTCTTCCATGATGCGCCCCCCTCTTTAATATGTTAATTGGGTTTATTTTGGTAAAACTAAATTAATCTTTACGCCCTGAATTGTCAAGTTTAAAAGTCATATGGGAAGCGGCCGATCAGGCCGCTTCCCATAATTTTATCAGTATCTGTTTTCCGTTAATACTTGAATGCCGCTGATGTCCTAAGAGTGTCTCTCATGAATGTGAAGTCATCGATGTGCTGGAATGTGAACTTGATGCCTGTCTCTTTAAAGAAGGCTTCCCAGCCGATCCTCTCTATCCACTCGCCGACCCTCTCATGCTTCTTTGCGCCCTTTTCATAGGTCTCAAGGATGTTCTTGATGGCGTCAACTACTTTCGGCCATCTCGGAGGATCATTGTAGAAGAACGGGATGGCAAGTTTGGAGAATTTAGGATCTGTTCTCAAACTGCCTATCTTGCCGCCGACAACGATTGCAACGCCATCCTCTTCCGGGTTATGAATATTAATTGGAGGACATACTGTGAAACAGTTTCCGCAGTACATGCACTTCTCTTCATTAATGGTGATAGTCTTTTCTTTAGGGTTAGGCCTGATGGCTGCTGTAGGGCATGAACCGATAGTAGTCGGGATCTCGCATGCCTTGGTAACCATCTCATGGTCAATCACAGGCGGTTTTCTGTGAACAGCAACAACCGCTATGTCAGAGCAGTGAACAGCGCCGCACATATTGACGCAGCATGCGACAGCAAGCCTGACTTTGTTAGGAAGCGCTTTTGTGGTGAAATAGTCATGGAGTTCGTCCATGATAGCCTTAACAAGGCCTGAAGCGTCTGTACATGCGCTGTGGCAGTGTACCCATCCCTGAGTATGGATGATATTGCTTATCCTCGGCCCGATTCCTCCGACAGAATATTTCTTTGCCTTAAGGTCAGCAAGAAGGCCGGCCATTTTACTTTCGTCAGATACGAGGAACTCGATGTTGTTCCTCGTGGTAAAACGGAGGTATCCGCCGCAATGTTTCTCTGCAAGGTCGCATATCTCGCGGATGGTAACGGTGCTCAGGATCCTTGGAGATGCGGCCCTTACGGTGAATATCTTGTCGCCGCTCTCTGCCACATGAACCATTGTGCCGGGTGTAAGGACTTCGTGATACTTCCATTTGCCGTAATTTTTCTTGATGACCGGCGGCAGAAATTTCTCGTAATGGGGTGGCCCTATATCTGTTTGTCTTGCTGGTAATGACATATAATTTCCTCCTTAATTAATTTAGATTGATTATTATTTTTCGAGATCGCTTTCTGACCAGAAGAAGAACGGGTCTTTTCTCGGCTCATAAACCTGCTGCGGCTGAGGTTCAACACCGATCGCCTCAAGGAAAGGCCTCATGCCTTTTACTTCGATGAGTTCGCCTATTCTCTCTCTCGGTTTGGCGTTGTCATCCCACCACTCGATTATACTTCCAATCATGTCTTTTAATTCGTCATAAGGAGCTTCGCACTTAATGAACGGAACTACAACCCATGAAAGAAGTGAACCGACAACGATAGGGGCCTTGCTTCCGATAAGAATGGTCGCGCCTTTCTCTTTGCCCGGCTTTAAAGCCTTTGTCATTTTTGCTATACAGTGCATGCACCTGTTACAGTCAGCGTCAGCGATCTTTATCTTGCCGCCTTCGTATGACATGCAGTCTGTCGGACACATCTCGATTATCTCTTTCTGGATGTCCATGCCGGCATCAGCATAATTCTTGACCTCTGCCTGATCTATCTGGATAGCGCCTTTCCATGTGCCGATAATTGAACAGTCAGCGCGCGCGATAGCAGCAACGCAGTCGCATGCGCAGCCTGATACCTTTATCTTGAACTTGTAAGGGAATGACGGCCTGTGCATCTCATCCTGAAAATGCTGTGTAAGAGAGTTGCAGATATCCATGGAATCGATATTTGCCCACTCGCAGCGAGCTTTTCCTACGCAGCAGCTCGGGGTTCTCATTGCCGAGCCTGAACTTCCGAGATCCCATCCGCGTGATGAGTATTCTGCGAAGATAGCCTCAAGTTTGTCTGTGGTTGTTCCAAGAAGAACCAGGTCTCCGGTGGAACCGTGAAGGTTTGTGAGTCCGCTTCCGTATTTGTCCCATATGTCGCATATCATCTTTAGCGCTTCGGCAGTGTAGAAGAATCCGCTTGGCTGATTGAGCCTTACTGTGTGAAAATGTGCAACTCCGGGGAACTCTTCAGGCAGAGAGGAGTATCTTCCGATAACACCGCCGCCGTAACCAAGAACTCCTACGATACCGCCGTGTTTCCAGTATCCGCGCTTGGTGGTGTAGGACTTCTCAACCTGGCCCAGCTCATCATCTGCCATTTGTGGCATTGAGCTGCTCTGACTTGCCTTCTTGATCTCTGTGACGAAACTCGGCCATGGGCCTTTTTCCAGCTCGTCAAGCATTGGGGTTTTGTACTTACTCATTTATTCCTCCTTGTGGTATTGAGGTTTACAAGAATTATCTCTTGTACATTAAAAATCAATTATTTATCAGCGTGAATAAGTCCGCTTATAAGCAATGGTGTGGCTTGAGACAGAATGCCATGATAATATGTTGAACATTTGGAAATCAAATAAGAAAATCTTATTATTTAATGATGGATACTTATTTTTGCCTGACAGACTTAAGTTTTTGACGATTCTTTTTACCCGTTTCCTTGAATAGTCAGCTGTCCGGGCCATATAATGCAATGTATATGGAAATAATTACAACACATATCAATGCCGACTTTGACGCTGTTGCCTCGATGGTAGCTGCAAAAAAGTATTATCCAGGGGCGGTTATGGTCTTTCCAGGTTCACAGGAAAAGAGCGTCCGGGAATTCCTGTCATCACCACAATCAGAGTTTGATATTAAGAGCGTCAGGGATGTTGACCTTGATGATGTGGAGAGGCTGATCATAGTTGACATAAATTCCTCTAAAAGAATAGGGGGCTTTTCAGAGATATTAGGCCGGAAGGGGCTTGATGTGCGTGTTTACGACCACCATCCACCATCCCTCAATGGAATTAAGGGACAAAAGATAGTGGTTCATACTGTAGGCGCCACAACAACGATCTTTGCCGAAATGCTCTGCAATGACAAGGTTGAATTATCGCCTGCAGAAGCTACTCTCATGATGCTTGGTATATATGAAGAGACAGGCTCTCTTGTATTCCCAAGCACAACTGTAAGGGATCTTAACGCAGCGGCATATCTCCTTAAAAATGGCGCAAATCTTAATGTTGTTTCAAAATTTTTAAGCAGAAAGCTTGGCCCTGATGAAATAGACCTGCTTAATGAGCTTATGCATTCGGCAAATGACTATGTCATACATGAGGCGAGGGTAAAGATAGCCAAGGCCTCAAGAGATGCCTATGTCGGCGACATAGCGTATCTTGCACATAAGATAATGGATGTAAAGGATATTGACGCCATATTTCTTATTGTGAGGATGGAGGAGAGGATAAATATAATAGCAAGAAGCAATGCCGCCGAGGTCAATGTTGCTGAGATACTTGAACCCTTTGGCGGTGGCGGCCACCATGCTGCTGCGTCAGCAGTGGCAGGCAGTATCTCGCTTGAAGATGCTGAAGAGAGGCTGCTGAAGGTGCTGAATGACAAGGTACACCCCACAAAGACAGCATCTGACATCATGACAAGACCGGTAAAGTCCATATCCTGGAAAAGTTCAATAACAGCCGCTGAAAAGACTATGACAAAATTCAGCGTAAATGTTCTGCCGATACTCAAAGGAACAGAATTTTTTGGGACCATATCAAGGGAAGCTGTTGAAAAAGCGCTGTTTCACGGTTTTTGGGATAGCCTGGTATCAGAGTTTTGCACAACTGATACGCTGACAGTTTCGCCTTCAACCCCATTGAATATAGTGGAGCAGCTTATGATTGAACAGAATCAAAGGTTCATGCCTGTTGTGGAAGGGCAAAAGGTGATCGGTGCCATTACACGTACCGACCTTTTAAGGTCTATCTACGAAAGCCTTTTAAGAAAGGGGAGGCTTGAGACGGGTGAGCCGCTCATGGATAAACCGTCTATCGGCAGGAACCTTGCGTCAATTATGAAGGCAAAGTTCCCGGCAGAAGTTTTCAAACTGCTTGTGCTTGCAGGAGAAGTTGCTGAAAAATCAGGGTTTTCAGCATATCTGGTCGGCGGTTCTGTCAGGGATTTAAAGCGTGGTGAGGCGAATCTGGATATTGATATTGTGGTTGAAGGTGACGGCATAGAGTTTGCACGTGATCTTGGGAAGAGGCTAAAGGCAAAAGTCAAGGTGCACCAGAGGTTTGGAACCGCAGTGATCGTAACTGACTTCCTTAAATTTGATGTGGCTACTGCAAGAACAGAATATTACGAATCTCCGGCCTCCCTGCCTCAAGTTGAGATATCTTCAATTAAAAAAGACCTTTACAGAAGGGATTTTACTATAAACACTTTGGCTGTCCTGCTTAATCCCGGAAAGTTCGGCCAGCTACTCGACTTTTTCGGCGGGCAGAGGGATATTAAGGAGAAAACCATAAGGATACTCCACAATCTGAGCTTTATCGAAGATCCTACAAGGGCTTTCAGGGCGATAAGGTTCTCTGAGAGGTTCGGTTTTAACATAAGCAAGCACACAATGAACCTGATCAGGACAGCCGTGCGCATTAACCTGTTTGACAAACTTTCCGGCTCAAGGCTTTATGACGAGCTGAACCTCCTGTTTCATGAAACTGAACCCGCAAGTGCGATCAAGAGGCTCTCTGAATTTGATCTTCTCAGATTTATCCACCCTTCGATCAAGCTTACAAACGGGCTTATGATGAAAATTGAGGCTCTTCATGAGGTCTATGTATGGTTTGCTCTGCTGTATTTTGAAGAAAAGATCAACATAACTCACCTCTTTCTTATAGCGCTTCTTGAGGGGCTTGATGCTGAAGAAAGGGAGAGTGCGTTGCAGAGGCTGAAAGTGCCGGCAAGCGCAAGAAAAGAGATTATTGAGAGTATTCATAAATCTGACAACGTATTGAAAGGATTGAGAAAAGCGTCTGTAAAAGAGATATATCAAATCCTTTCACCTCTTACGATCTCCACCATCCTTTTTGCTATGGCAAAGGCAAAGGGAAGCGAGGAGAAGAAAGCGATCTCCCTGTTCCTGGTAAAGCTTCGCAGCACCAGAACTGAGCTTGCAGGCAATGATCTGAAATTAATGGGTTATAAGACCGGCCCTCTCTTCAAAAAAATATTCAAGGCCATCATAGAGGCGAGGCTTGAAGGGCTGGTCAAGAGCCGTCAGGATGAAGTGAAACTTGTAAAGAAGCAGTTTTCGCTAAAAAACAGATCATAGTTTTTATTCCGGAATTATTTTTTTAAAGGGCTTTGTGGTTTGGATTGCCATATTGAATCTCTTAAATGCCCCGCATGGGGAAAAACTTCTTAGAGTGACTTGAGAACTTTTTATGTATATATAATAAAAAAATAACATTATTCACTTGACAGGGCAACTTAAGTATGGTATTTTTTTAAAACTGTAAAAAGTGATATATATATACAAGGTGTAAAAAAAGCACATTACTCGTGTAGTTGCGCGAGTATTATTTATTGCAGGTCAAAAGAAAAAAATAAACAAAGAAAGATAAAAAATTAATAACTATAGAATTCCAATAAATCTCAGGAGGAATGATGAAGAATTTAGTTGGTAAGAAAATATGGGGTTTCCTTTTAATCTTTTTGCTTGTTATAGCAGCTGCATTTATCCCGGTAAATGGCTTCAGTGAAGATTTGACGGGAACTGTCCATGTAAAGGAATTCAGCATCATAGGCAATAAGGCGATGGACACCGATGATATACATGCCTGCCTTGAAGATTATAAGGATAAAGATTATACGCTTGACGGGCTGAAGGATATCGCAGACCGCATTACCGACCTTTATCAGCAGGAAGGATATGTTCTTGCGAAGGCATATATACCAAAGCAGGAGATAGAAGACGGGATCGTCACAATCGCAGTTGTTGAGGGTGAGCTTGGTTTCATCGAGATAACTGATAACAAGTACTACACCAGTGAGTATGTAAAGAACTGGTTTTCCCATCTTAAGAGAGATGCTGTAAGGGAACAGGATATAGAACGCGCAATCCTCCTCGTAAATGATACAAAAGCATTAAAAGTAACCACCGCATTCAAAAGAGGTAAAAAACCAGGCACAGCTGACCTTATTGTAAAGGTTGAGGACAGCTATCCGTTGAGCCTTGACTTAAATTACGACAACCACGGCAACCCTCTTATCAGCAGGGGAAGGATGGGCTTTAATCTTCAAACCGGAATGAGTCCGTTCAGCGGGAGCGAACTTAATATCAAAGGCGTAATGGGTGAGCGTTTTGACAAGACCTTTTACGGCCTGATTGATTACCAGACACCTATCGGCTATCAGGGCGCAAGATGGGGACTCAGGTATTTGTATGCGGATTACCTTGTGGGCGGAGACCTTGAGATCCTCGGGCTTGAGGGTGAATCACAGATCCTCGGCGGTTATCTGTCTTATCCTTTTGTGAAGACAAAAAAACATAACTTAACTGCAACAATGGGTTTCGATTACAAACATATGTTTGAAACAGATATGGATGTTCAGAAAAGTAATGACGACCTGAGCGTTGGTTATGTCAGGCTCGATTACGATGCCATAGACAGATTCCTCGGGGATAAGATGCCTGCAAAGAACTATCTCTCACTTACTTATTCACACGGTTTTAATTCCGTATTCGGCAGTATTAAAGAGAATGACCCTGACTCGAGCAATTTTGGAGCGGACGGCAATTTTGACAAGTACAATCTTGACGTTGTCAGAGTGCAGAAAATGTGGAAAGACATTATCGTCCTTACAAAAGGTTCAGGACAGTATTCTAATGCCATACTCACCTCAGGCGAGAAGTTCAGTATAGGAGGAGCCAACTCTGTCAGGGGAACCCGTCTTGGAGAGTTCGTTGGTGAAAAGGGATACCTCGCATCACTTGAGATCAGTTCTTCATACCCGTTCATCTGGCTGAAGAACTTTTTACTGTTAGGCAAGAAGATCAGTGACGAGGATGTAAAGAAGACGATACGCGCGGTTGCGTTCGGTGACCACGCAGGTGTATTTGAGGTTGACAATGGTGAAGACCCGACAATCGGCAAGGCAGAGGACAACTATCTGTCAAGCATAGGTGTCGGAGCAAGGATTTACCTGTTCGACAGGCTTGATCTTAAGTTTGACGTAGGCTATCCGTTCAGAACGAGTGAATTCCACTGGGGCGATGAGATCATCTATCTCTCAGTTAACTATAACGCCGTAAAGTTCTAATCCATATATAATTCAAGGCATAAGTTGACAATTACAATAAATATGATAGTTATGATATTAAACAATAAAGAAGAGTCAGGAGGAGGGTTCAGATGGTAAGTGATTTAATGAAAAAGATCTCACAGGTTTTTCTTGTCTATCTTTTAACTTGGGGGTTGGTATTCCCGTCGTTCATCTTTGCGGCGGATCTGCCGACAGGCGGGACGATCACCGGCGGCCAGGCAACCATAACCACCGGCGCCACCAATCTGGACATCAACCAGAGTAGCAGCAGGGCCGTGTCTGAATGGAACAACTTCAGCATCGGCAACGGCTTCACGGTCAATGTGAACCAATGCCCGAGTTGCGCCCATTTGGCAAGGGACGTCGGTGGTGACATCTCCTCCATCTACGGCACTCTTAACGCCCAGGGCGCTTTCTGGCTCTCAAACAGCAGAGGCATCTATGTAGGCCAGTCCGGCGTATTCAATGTGGGGAACCTCCTCCTCAGCACATTGAATATTTCTGGTCAGGACTTCATGGCGGGCAATTATCATTTTGCACAGGACCCTAACTCTCCTTTAGCTTATATACTTAACAAAGGCACTATTACTGCGGCAAACGGCGGCTATGTAGCGCTCCTGGCCCCATCTATAATGAATGAAGGCATTATCGGCGCGAACCTTGGCAAGGTCTATGGCATCGCGGGTGAAGAAGCTGTCCTTAACTTTGGCGGCGACAGCCTCATCGGATTTACAGTTGACGGCCCGGTCACAGAAGACATCATCGGCCCTGACGGCCAGCCTGTCAGCTCCAATATAATGAATAACGGCATCATCACCGCAAATGGCGGTGAGGTCGTTCTCAAGGCAAACACCGCTTATGGCGTAATCAAGTCAGTAGTTAATAATTCAGGTGTTATCGAGGCAAACTCCTTTTCAACTAATAACGGGAGGATAGTCCTTGACGGCGGCGACAGCGGTATTGTTGAAAACAGCGGGACGATCACAGCCTCTGCTGCAGAAGCAGGCGCGAACGGCGGTGTGGTTACAATAACCGGTGATGTAATAAGAAACTCAGGCAATATCACGGCAGATGCAGGCGACAACGCGACAGCAGGCGATATAGATGTAATAGCAGGCTCTCTCCTTACACTTGAAGGCACAAGCCGCTTGTCCGCACGCGGCGCTGATATAAACTCTGACGGCGGCGACATCTACCTTTGGTCAAATGATGACGCTTTTGCGCTTGCAGGTCAGGTCATTGACATATCAGGCGGAACGACATCAGGCAACGGCGGTACTGCTGAGTTGAGTTCATCTGACCATGTAACATTTGGCGGTTCTGTTCTCGGCTATTCACAGGACGGCAATCAGGGTTCATTTGTGATCGATCCTGCCAATGCATCAATAAGCGGCAACGTTGCTGCTGATACGACAGTCTGGGCAGATACAGATATAACGATTACCGGTAATGTAACTGTTGATACAACAGCCGGAAATGTAACGTTATATCTCCTTGCAGACCATCAAAGCGGTGCGGTAGGTGATTGGCAGGCAGGCGGTGGTTTTGGAACAATTCAAAATAGCGGCGGTACCTGGACGATAACAGATTCAGTATCCAATGGGAACACCGCGGCTGTGCAGCTTTATGCGTCCGACTGGACAGCATCAGGTGTCGATATTATCGGTACTGATGCGTCACCCATTACTCTTATGGGTATGGACGAGACAGTTATTGCGGTAAGAAATGATGTTAACGGAAGCAATGGCAATGATGTATTTTTAGCCGGCGATGATCTTATGATTAGAGGAGATATGTACCTCGGCAATTTGGATCTTGAGACTACCGGCACGATCAACCAGTCAGCCGCGCTGACAAATATCGCTACCCTTGATATTAATGCCGGAGGTACGGTAAATCTGTCTAATGCAGGCAATGATGTTCAGACACTGACCGCAGTTACGAGTAATGACGCGATAACTTTTACAGATACTGACGATTTCGCGATTACTACTGTTAATGCCGGGGCCAATACCGTAACACTTACATCAGGCAATGGTATATCGGATGGCGGCGGTGCAGACCCAAATATAACAGCTACCACGCTGACTGTACTTGGTGGCTCTACATTTGGTATGGGAGACACAATTGAGACGGCAGTCTCAACCCTCGCTCTTACGACAGCCAATACATATATCGACAACACCGGAGCGCTGACTGTCAATAACTCAACAGTGGGAGGAGCGCTTACAATTACAAATAGTTCCTCTATAGCGCTGAATAATGTTAATGCCGGAGGCAATACTGTTAACCTGACAGCTGGCGGGGCGATAACAGACGCCAACGGGGCAGGGAACAACATAACAGCGACTACCTTAAATATCATGGGCAACCAGAACACAGACCTTGATACAACGGTAAGCAACCTTGACCTTACGACAGCAACGACAAACATCAGCAACACCGGAGCGTTGACAGTCACTGATTCAACAGTGACCGGCCAGCTTGACCTCACAGGCTCAAGCACTATGGTGCTGAATAACATCAGTGCGGCAGGCCAAGCGGTTAACCTGACGGCAGGCGGGGCGACAGATGTTAATGGAGACATTACTGGTTCTTCTGTTGCGATCACCCTTGCTGCTGACAGTCTTCTGACGGTTGCTGCTACATCATCCATTACGGCAACTAACAGCGTAACTCTTATTTCTGATGAGATGGAGCTTAACTCAACCGGGGCTGACATAATTAATGCCACTGCCGGCGGTGGGACTATAACGTTAAGGGCTGTTGAGGATGACACCGTGCTTACGCTCGGTTCAGGAGCAGGCGCTGACATAAGCGGAGCAGGCGCCGCAGGAACACTTGCCCTTGATTCCACTGACATCGCTGCTCTTTCTGATACTGTCGGACAGCTACAGTTCGGCGCTGAGGCTCAGGACGGCAACACAACCATTACAAACGGCGGGGCTACGCTTACGATAAACGCTCCTCTTGTAATTTACTCAAATAATTTTGGTTTTAATGCCAACGGCGACGCGCTTGCGACAGATTCCACCCTTGTTCTATATGCTGATGGGGCGATCACTGACGCAGCGGGAGTTGATACGACAACAGATATCACAGCAACCAATTTCAACATTGCAGAATCTGCTTCTGTCGGCACTTCAACCACAGATGCCCTTAATTTATCTGTAAATAACCTTGTCAATCTCACTTCTGCCGGCTCTGCTTATGTAACAGAGTTTAACGGCCTCGGCCTCGGCACTGCAAATGTTGGCGCGGCAAACAACCTTTGGATCGAAGCGTTAAGCGGTAATATATCGGATATCAACGGTGGGTTAAATGTAACGGCAGGTTCTGTAACGTTTATCGCGAGCAGTGCGACAGGCGGAGTAGGAACCGCCGTCGATGCAATTGAGACATCCGTAGGATCGCTGAATACAGACACAGCAGCCAACAACAGAGACGCATATATAACAGAGACAAACGGCCTGACAGACCTTAATATCAACGCAGGAGCAGGTACAGTGGTGCTGACCCTGACAGCCGGAGCGATAGTTGATACGGCAGCGGATGCGGAAGA
>JACQZE010000021.1 GCA_016207885.1 Nitrospirota bacterium
AGTATATTCGAATATATTGAAATGTTCTATAATCGAATTAGAAGGCATTCAGCTCTGGGATATAAATCTCCGGTATCATTTGAACTGGAGGATATAGCAGCCTAACTAAACTTTGTGTCCGTTGAAGCAGGGGAACTTCACATCTCTCACTTCGACCGTAATGTTTTTGTCTTGAAAAAACATTTTATTTGGAGTTTTGACAAAGTAAAATTCATGTGAATTAATATTTCCGAATCCAACTGTAAGCTTATTTACTTGCGAAACAATGTCAACCTTAGATTTGAGAATTTGTTTTTCAACATTTTGTCTGACGGTGTCGCTTATTATTGTTTTGAAAAAGAAAGCAGATGTAGATATGTAACGCAATATAAATAGGAGTAATTTTATAATTAATAATTTCTTTTTCTTATTCATGATATTAACTCCTCATTTTTCTTTTGTTTGTTAGCTCCACAGTTCTCTTTTATCCTGTCTGACTTTCCTCTCGTAAGACAGGATAACTCTTGTGCTTCCAACAGAAGTAACCATTTGTCATGAGGGATTATATGCTTATTTTTTATACAGTAAAGTGACAACAACCCAGGGTTTAAACTCAAAAAAACAATGAATGTCTGATGCAAAGTTTTCTCTGTCTGCTATTCTGTTTTTTTCTTTTATGCAATCATTGAGATACTTATAAGAGTTGAATTCAATTAGATCAAAATATATGTTTACAAACTTTTGTTTGCCGGTGATGACACGTGTGTCAAATAAAATTAATTTATCTGTTTTTTTGCCACTATATTCGATAACGTTTGTAAAGCAATCCTTATCAAGTCTGGCGCCAGCATTTAAGAAACTAAACCTACCTTTAAAATGATCTAGAGGGGTAGCCTTTTCTGTTTCTGAATAGCCATTTATATTAAAAGTATTGTTTTCTATTTTTGAATTGTATTTTTCATCCTTCCAATGAGTATTTCCATCTTTATGATATGAACGATGCATTTTAACATTGTGATGTGTCAGGGAACCATATATGTCTTTTCCAATGCGTAACCATGCTAAACAAAATATTTTATTGCCATTCGTTGCAAGTAATATTATTTTTTTCATATTAGGCGCTATAAAGCATTAAGCCAGACATGACTATTATGAAGACAACATCATTCACGCAACCTGAAGCGTCAGCCCATCAATTCTCGAAGTCCTTAACTTCCCGACTCTGACATATACCAATTTTTGCCCTGCTTCCTTATTAGCAGTTGCAAGCTCCATATTTTTATCTGAGAGTTCTTTGTCGTATTCAGGGAGCAGAACAATCATGGCGTTATCAGGTATCTTGCCTTCTATCTCGGGATGCTCAAGGAGATATAATTCAAACTCGGTTGAAAGCTGCTGATTTTTTCTGAACAATTCTTCCTTTGTCATTTTATTATCCTCCTAAGATATCTCTCTTTATATCTTGCCCAATTTTCATTTATATCTATGTCAGCCAATGTCAAGGCTTCGTTAAAGTCTGCTTCTCCCAAAAATATTTTCTCTTTGCTGCCGTCAAAGTTCAGCAAATCTTTATGTGCTAAACCATGAGCCGTATCATATCTGACAACAGGCATCCATTGGTTCTCAATAAATATCTCGTATTGAACTGCAAATCCGGTCACTTTACCATGTTCTGTAATATGTTCATGGCGCTTCCTGTCAGTATCTGTGAGCATAAAAATATATGTTTTCTTTAGCATAGTCTAATATCTGTTAAAAAATCATTTATGTGATGAATCCATTATAGCGATTAAGGATTAATCCATCAAGCAAAAAACGCTTTTCATTGGGGGCTGAAACAAGAAGATTCCTGACCTGCCGGAATGACGGCAAAAAGAATGAGATTGTGGAAGATTATGACACACCCCTTGATCCCCTGCTTAAAGCACCTACGGTTGGTCTTTTTAGAGGGGGACTATGGTGGGGACGTGAAAACCATTTGAACGTATGGCCTTATTTCATCGCAGAGCTGACAGCCGCCTTGATCACATCCGAAGCAAAGCCCCTTCGCTGGAGCATTCCGTACAGCCTTCTCTTTATGACATCTTCAGGCCGGCTTCTTAATGTTCTCAGGCTTTTTTCAACAAGTTTTTTTGCGGCTTCGTCTTCGTTCTCTTTTGTATGGGAGGAGATAACTTTATTGATAAGGCCTCTTTCTATCCCGCGTTTGTAAAGAAAGAGTTCCGCGCCTCTTTTGCCGAGCAATTTCTTTTCTACCGCGTGCTTCAGCAGTCCGTCAGCAAGGATTTCGTCGTTAATAAGCCCGGCACGTTCGAGGTATTCAATTGTGCCATTGATCTCCTCGTCTTCAAAGCCCTTTATCTTCAGCCGATGGAGCATCTCTTTACGGCTTCGGGGACGGTACTCGATGAGTCTCAGGGCGTAACTTTTTGCGTCAGCTTGAGAACCTCTCAATATCGGGTTCCTTCTTTTTGACTGAAGATTTTTTGGCGGGGTCTACATAGTCAGGGGAGGCTTTATAAACCTCGACCATCATCCTGAAGTCTTCTTTGTTCTTGGCCTTGCTCAATGCTTCGCCATATTCGATAGCGCCTTCTTTATACATTTTAAAGATGGCCTGGTCATCAACAGCAGGGATATCTTTCCCGTCTTTGCCTTTATCGCCCTTTCTGGTGTCATCCATGAATCTGGAGGTTGACTGTATGCCTCTGACCATAAGCGCGAAGTCATCGGGGTTGGTGGACCTGGTAAGGGCATCCTCGTATGTTATCAAGCCGTCTTTGTAAAGGCCGAGAAGCGACTGGTCAAATGTCTGCATGCCATACTGGGTGGAGCCTTCAGCGATATAGTCGCTGATCAGGCCGGTCTTCTCCTTGTCCTCGATACACCCCTTGACGGTCTTGGTTGCTATAAGCACTTCGATAGCCGCGACCCTGCCTTTGCCGTCAGCCGTCGGCACGAGCCTCTGTGATATTATCGCCTTAAGCACGGACGCGAGCTGTATCCTCATCTGCTGATGCTGGTGGGGCGGAAATACGGTGATGATACGGTTGACAGTCTCGGTTGCGTCAACCGTATGGAGCGTGCTGAGAACAAGGTGCCCCGTCTCAGCCGCAACAAGAGCGGTCTGGATAGTCTCATGGTCGCGCATCTCTCCCACAAGTATTACGTCAGGATCCTGCCTCAGGGATGCCTTCAGCGCCTTGCCGAAAGATTCCGTGTCAGAGCCTGTCTCTCTCTGGTTCACGATGCTCATATTGTCCCTGTGAAGGAACTCTATCGGATCCTCGATCGTCATGATGTGCTCATGCCGTGTGCTGTTTATGTAATCAATAATAGCGGCAAGGGTGGTTGATTTACCGCTTCCCGTTGCGCCTGTGACCAGAATGAGCCCCCTTGCTTCAGAAGCTATCTTCTTAAGGATAGGCGGCAGCAGCAGGTCGTCAATGGACTTTATCTCCATCGGGATGACCCTGAAGACTATGCCTACGGTGCCTCTCTGTGAGAAGCAGTTGCATCTGAACCGCCCGAGCCCCGGAATACTGTATGCGACATCGACATCCTTTGACTGTTCAAAGACCTTGCGATGATACTCGTTGAGGATGGAAGCGGCTATATCTTTGGTATCATCGGATGAGAGCCTTTCTTCCCCCTCCATGTGGACGAGTGTTCCGCTTATCCTGATTATCGGCGGGCTGCCCACTTTAATGTGGAGGTCGGATGCCCCCATGGCGACCGTCTTTTTCAGTAATTCGTTTATATCTCTTGCCATATTCTTATTTCTTTGGCCTCTTCATGCCGTATGCCTCAAGCACTTTGTCCTCTATCTCATTGGCGATCTCAGGGTTTGCCTTGAGGTATTCCTTGGTGTTGTCTCTCCCCTGTCCTATCCGGTTGCCATTATAAGAATACCACGCTCCTGACCTTTCTACAATTCCCTTTATCACCCCGTGCTCAATGATCTCGCCGGTCCTTGAGATGCCCTCATTGAAGTATATATCAAATTCCGCCTGCTTAAAGGGCGGGGCTACTTTGTTCTTCACTACCTTCACCCTGACCCTGTTCCCGACAGACTCCTGAGCGTCTTTCAGCTGCTCTATCTTCCTGATATCAAGCCTGACCGATGAGTAGAATTTCAGGGCGTTGCCACCGGTGGTGGTCTCCGGGTTCCCGAACATGACGCCTATCTTCATCCTGATCTGGTTTATGAAAATAACGGTTGTATGGCTTTTTGAGATGGCTGAGGTGAGCTTTCTGAGAGCCTGGCTCATCAGCCTCGCCTGAAGCCCCGGAAGGCTCTGCCCCATGTCGCCCTCTATCTCTGCCTGCGGAACGAGCGCGGCAACAGAGTCTATAACGATTATATCAAGCGCGCCGCTCCTCACGAGCGTCTCTGTCACTTCAAGCGCCTGCTCTCCTGAGTCCGGCTGGCTTAAGAGAAGTTCGTTTATATTAACTCCGATCTTCTCGGCGTATGTTACGTCAAGTGCGTGCTCCGCATCTATAAACGCGGCAGAGCCGCCTGCCTTCTGCGCCTGTGCTATCGCATTAAGCGTGAGGGTTGTTTTGCCTGATGACTCAGGCCCGTATATCTCAATGACCCTGCCTCTCGGGAAGCCGCCTACGCCGAGCGCTATATCAAGGCCGATGGAACCGGTTGGTATCACCTCTATCTCAACCCTGCCCTCGGAGCCTAACTTCATTATGGAGCCTTTGCCAAACTGCTTCTCTATCTGTGAGATTGCCACTTCCAATGCCTTTAAACGGTTCTTGTCAGTCATTGCGCTCCTCCGGGATATTGTTATTCGTTATAAGTGAATCGTCTATTGTACTTATAAATATTATGGTTTAGCCAAAAGCGCCTCTGAGATCTTTGTATATACAGACCCTGAAGCTGTAAGGCTGCTCTTTATCAATGCTACTGTCTTAACCTCAAATGACCCCTGGTTCTTCACCTTCCCTGACGTGACCGCTTCGAGCAGGGCATCTTTGTTTGCAAGTGACCTGAACCTCCCTATCGTCAGATGCGGGCTGAATTCTCTCTTCTCAGGCTTAAATCCGAAATGGGCCATGCTGATATCAATGCCTTTCTGAAGATCAATGATATTATTGCTGCCGTTCAAGCCTGCCCACAATACCTTCGGCGACCTCATTCCGGGGAATACTCCCAGCCCGGTCATCTTTAGGCTGAAGGCCTTAAAGCCTCTGCATGCCTCGCTGATATTCGCTGATATCTTCTCAAGTTGCTCTTCTTCTGTATCGCCCAGGAACTTGAGTGTAAGATGGATGTTTTCCGGCCTGACCCACCTTATCTCAGCCCCGTATTTTTTAAGCGCTGTCTGGGTTTCCGCCAGTGACTTCTTTATCTCTTCAGGCAGCTCTATGGCGATAAAACATCTCAGCATGCCCTATAGGATAACATATCAAAGAGGCATGGTAAATTTAATAAATTAACCTGAAGAGCTGCAGGCAGATATTGGAATATACAGCAGCAAGCACATCATCAAGCATGACCCCCAGGCCTCCGTGCACAGCCTTCTCAACCTGCCTGACAGGAGCGGGCTTGACCACATCAAAGAGCCTGAATACAAAGAATCCTGCGATGAGCCACGGCAGCGTCTTTGGAAGAAAGAGCATGGTTATCAGATAGCCGCAGACCTCGTCGATCACGATATGTCCGCTGTCTGTCTTTCCGAGCAGCTTTTCAGACTTGCCTGCCGCATAGACGCCGAGGATGAAGAGCGGGATGAATATTGAGATGAGGAGCCAGTCTCCCCGAATAGTTGTCATGTCCAGCATATATGCAAGCAGATATACAAGGACAGCGGCAGCGCCAGTGCCCCATGTGCCGGGCGCTATCGGCATGAAGCCTACAAAACCGAGTGTGGCTATGTGCTGCGGCAGCTTTTTTAACATTGTTAACCTTTTGCCGTCATTCTCGCACCAGAAGTAGGCGCCTTAAGCGAGCGGAGCGCGTCGGGAATCTGCTTTAGAAACGATTCCGGACAAGCCGGAATGACTGCTTATGTTTTTATCCCTCTATTATTTTATAGGAATGTTCGATCTTCGCTCCTGCTCCAAGTGTTGCGCCTACAGAGCAGTACTTATCAAGCGAGAGTTGTATCGCCCTCTTCAGAGCCTCCTCAGATACATCCTTTCCTTTTACTACATACTCGATATGGAACGAGGTGTATCTATGCGGGTCGGTTTCAGCCTGCTCGGCAAAGACGTTTATCTCGAAGCCTGTCACTATCTGCTGCTTCTTCCTCATTATTGATATGACATCCATCCCTGTGCATCCGCCCAGTCCCATCATTAAGAGTTCCATAGGCCTTGAGCCAATATTCCTGCCGCCTGAAGAAGCAGGCGCATCCATTATTACTTTATGTCCTGAATCTGCGCTTCCCGTAAACTGCATCCCGTCAATCAGCTTAACTGTAGCCTTCGGCATTAATGACCCTCCTGAAATATATTGTATTTTCTAAAGTAAGGGAATGGCGCTTTTTTGTCAATTGGAAGAAATAAAAAAAAGGCCCACTGACTGTTTGCAGTGAGCCTTTTTGAATATAAGTGAAGCCGTGTTTCAATCTCTCTTTTTTCTGAAACTGATGCCGGCAATTGTTATGAAAGCGAATAGGAGGATGGCGGCCTTCGGATACTTCACCCCATAGACTAACGGAGTAAGTGCGATCCTTGTGGTGGTTCTTAAACCTTCATGCCTGCTGATGTAATCAGCTATCGGCGGGGAATTTTTGTAATAAAAACTTACAAATGCCTTTCCAACATAATTTGTCAAAAGATAGTTGTCCCTGAACTTCCTCAAAACCATGACTTCAGGGTCAAGGTAGCTGCCGTAAGCTGCTGTGGCTATGAAGCATCCTCCGCCACCGCCTCCGCCAGAACCGCTGTCAGAACTTGCTACACTCGGCCCGCCCTGGTCGATTATCGTTCCATCAGCAGTAAGGTCGTCATCACCCCTCTGACCGTCAACAAAGTGGAGTATTATCGTGTTGCCGTTTATCTCAGCGCCTGTTGTGCCGTCATAAAGGAACTCATACCAGTGAGCTGTATGGTTATCAGGCGTCGGGCCGTATTTGTGATAAGTGGCGGGGTCAGGGCCGGCTGTATGAATTGTCAATGTTGCCGCCGCTCCGGGTGCAAGCCCGGTTATGGTAAAGTCGAAGAATCCGTATGGGAATGCGGCTGCAGGAGCATCGGTTGGTGAAGGGTTGCCTGTGGCAAGCACACTGCTCAGCGCAGTGCCTTCAGATGATGCGAGCGTCACATATTCCCGCAGGTCGTTTGTAGGAAGCGAGGCGACATTGTCCTGCTGACAGTCAGGTATGCCGTCGTTATTGCCGTCAAAGTTCATATCGCTGCCGTCAGGCCC
>JACQZE010000022.1 GCA_016207885.1 Nitrospirota bacterium
AGCGCTTCCTGCATGGTCTGCTGCACCAAGCTTCTGATCTTTGCTTTTACTTCTTCCGTCTTTGCAGGTTTCTCTTTCTTCATTTGCCCACCTCCTGTGTTTTGATAAGTTTATCAATTTACACAGTTCTGTGGACACTCCTATGCTTTCCTGAATATCAATTACTTCTCGGTCAGCTTGACAACCTCGCCTTCTTCAGGGTCAGTAATAACCGCCGTCATATCAGGTTCAATCAAAGTTACCTTGTAGATGCCGACAGGTTCATCCTTCCCCTTTACAATCACCCTCTCCACGCCTTCGATCGAAACTCCCTTTATCTTCCCGCCCTCTACGCTTTCACGTATCCGCTCAACAGAAAATTCTGTCATCAGCAGGCCTGCATTGTATCTCTTTGTCAAAGATTCGACCCTTGCCGCAAGGTTCACATTATCACCTATGACAGTATAGTCCATCTTCTTGCCTTCCGCGCCGATGTTTCCCACAATCGCTTCACCGGTATTTATTCCGATGCCTACCTGAAGAACATCGCCTCCCTCAGACCTCCATTTATCCTGAAGCTCTTTAAGTTTCCTCACCATATCGAGCGCGCATCCGAGAGCAAGCTCCGCGTGGTTCTCCTGCGGCAGCGGCGCCCCCCAGAATGCCACAATAGCGTCCCCTATGAACTTGTCCAGCGTGCCTTCCCACTTGAAAACGATATCTGTCATGGCGCCGAGATACTCGTTCAGTATGGCGACTACCTCTTCAGGCTGGTGCTTTTCAGAGAATGTCGTGAATGACCTTATATCAGAGAAGAAGATAGTTACATCCCTTCTGTCACCTCCGAGCTTTGCCATCTCAGGATTCTTAATAAGTTCATTCACAACTTTTTCCGTAACATAGCTTGAAAACATCTTCCTGATATTCCTTGCCTTTCTCTCTTCAACAAAAAATCTGTAATTGACAATAAAGGTTCCCACTGTAAAAACCGTTAGTGCCGGATATATCAGGTTGGCCCTCAGGCCGTAATAAGCAAAGAGGGTCTGGTTAAACGCGATATATGCAATGGTCATGGCAAGATATACAGCAAGCATCGGCAATGAGCTCATGTTCCTCTGCCCGATAAAGAGCGCTGTCAGGCCCATGACCAGGACTATCAGGATATCAGCGTATGCAGACATCCTGGTCAGATAATTGCCGGTTATTATATTGGCAACGATTGTGGCGTTCTTCTCGACCCCTGAGAAATTGGCAGAGAACGGGGTGACCTTCTGGTCGTAAGTCGCGATTGCTGTAGTGCCGATCAATACTATCTTATTTCTGAATGTATCAGGAGGAATCAACCCGGAGAGCACATCTGCCGCGGATGAATGGGCTATCCTGCCTTCCCTGCCGTAATAATTGACCAGAAGCCGTCCGGTCAGGTCTGTGGGAACAAAAACATCACCGGCTTCAACACCTGTTCCTCCTATTATCTTGACCTGGCCAAGAGGAATGTTCATTGAGATCAATGCGGCACGGAAAGCAAGTGAAGGAAAATACTCTTCACCGAATTTAATATAAATATATTCCCACCTCAGCTTGCCGTCCCTGTCAGGCAATGAAAATACATGCCCGAACTGTGAGGCGCTTCCAATAGGCTCAGGCGGGATAAGCGCCCTGTATGCCTCATAGGCCTTAAGATATGTGGCATTCTTGATGGTCATTATTGAATAGTCATAAAGTATATCAGGAAGCTCCCCGGTAAATTTTTTACCCTCTTCGCCGGCAAATGCCAAAGCCATAACAAGCTTGTCTTTGTGCGCGCTGATAGTCTCTGCCAATACACTGTCTGCTTCGGGAGATTCTGATTCCGGATAAAAGATATCAACCGCTACAGCCCTGGGGTCGCCCTCAAACACCTTGTCGATCAGCTTTGCCTGAAGCCGCCTGTCCCAGGGCCACCTCCCGTATTCTGCAAGGCTGTTCTCATCAATGGCGACCACAGAAACATCAGGAGGAACATCCGGGGGTGATATGTAGTTTCTGACCTTGAACCCGTAATCGACAAAGAGCCCGCCGAGATATTCGTCAATTATCAGAGGATTAATATAAGTCAGGTAAACAAAAAAGAAAGTTATAAGAAGCGGGATGGTTACTGTCGGATTGATAAAACCTTTATTATTTATCGAGGGGAGCCTGGGGAGAAGGGATATCGCGGACAAGGATACCCTATCCCTTTCCGGACAGCCTGTCTCTATTGTCATGGACAAGTATCCCTGTGCTCCCGTCTTCAGTAAGGCTGATCATCTCAACCCTTCCGTCAGCTCCTTCCCAGTATCTCTTATTAACATTGTCGAGCATAGGATAGTATTTGCCGGATATATCCTCATACATATCTACCTTATATTTCGGCTTGCCCGGCCCGGCCTCTTCCTCTGCTGAGAGCCTGAGCACTCCGTTATTATCATAGACAGTGTGCCTGCCGGTATTGTTTTTGTAGCCGACATAATATCTGCCGGCCTCTTTATGATAGACATCCGCATTCATCTTTTTAAGTTCGGCGCCGACGATCTCATAAAAGGAGTCGCCTTTTATACTGAAGCGTTTATCCGCATTGCTCAGCACCCACTCAGAGGTAATCCTGTCTGGGCTGTGTGTGAGGATGACCTTCGCTTTATCGAGAAAGGTCTTGTCAAGCTTGTGATATTCAGTATGGACAGCGCCTGCCCCGATCGTTATATCGTGCACCACTACAGCTCCATTAAAGGCATTGACCGCCTCGTCATACCTCTCTTTGCTCCATACGCGCTCAATATAATTATTTATGTCTCCCTTGATTATCGCGGCAGCCTTAAAATTTTCTTCAGTCATTCCAAGCGCCTGCTCCCTCTTCTCTTTATAGAGCTCTTCCCACAGGTCCTTATTATTGACAGTGTCCGAGCTGAAGATAAGCGTATCCTCATCTGTCCTTACCTTGATGCCTATTGCAGACACGCCGTGCCAGACAGGGGCCTTGATCGCTTCGATGGAAAAACCTTCAGGGTTGCTGAATATGTTTTTATCCTCTTCATAAAAAATGTCCGAGCTGAATGGATAGAAGCTCTCAGGCTCTACCCATTCACCTGAAGCAGGGTCTTTAAAAAGCAGCCTGGGCCTCTTTGAGTTTGGATTGATCACTATCTTGGCCCTCTCAGGCCCGACCGCATCTCCCTTACTGTCGACAATAGAAAGCCTCGTCCTGCCGGGCCCGTCCTCCAGGGATTTTATCCTGTATCTTGCCCTGGGGCCGATGATCCTGAAGTCCACATACTCCTCATATGCGATGTCCACGATCTTTTTTGAGTCGGCCGAGAGGCTCCTGTCGAGCGCGGCAACTGAGGCGTTGATTATCTCATCATGCACGTCCTCAGAGGTAACGAAGAAGACCTTGCCGCTGATATCCGGCGCGTACATATTGAAGAGCGCGAGGTCGGAAAACCACCTCTTATGGTCGTCATGGGCGTGCGTGACAAAGAGGCCTTTGACCTTCTTAAGGCCGTGGCCGCCTATCTGCTGAAACAGCGGCGCGCCGCAGTCTATAAGATAGGTGAAACTTCCCACGGTGATCTGATAGCCTATGCTCTTGCCGATCCTTGAAAAAGGGCCGAAGTCACCGAGTATATGGAGTGTGATCCCGTCATTCATTTGATGGTTATTTTAGCACAAAACATCTGTTTTTATAGTTTATCAAGCCTGATGGTCAGCCCTTTTCCGGCTGAGATATTTCCGCCTGCTGTTTCGGAATATTCACCCGGAATGTCAAATGACTTATCCCTGTCGTTCCAGAAGACAAGCCCGCTCTTTACGGCCTTTTTATTCTCCGCGTCATCAATGCTGGCGTTGACCAGTTTCATCCTTTTTTTGCGGAAATCAATGTATGCTTTTTCAGCCTTCACCCTGACAAGCGCCATATCTCCCCTGAAGACATCAAAGCTCAGGCCATTGATCACTCCGCGGAAGATCAGCCCCTTTGCGCCGCCCCCGTTGTCCAGTGACAAGAACTCCTCAGTGGAGGAGAATATATCAGGTTTCGATAACCTGTTTTTATCAAGATACAATGTGAACCTCGCGTTATCTATCGTTGCCTCTTTAAAGGGCCTGATATTGAATATCCAGACGCGCCTCTGGCCGATCCTGAATTCATCTGCCTCAAGTTTTGCAAGGAGATTGTTTTTATCATCAAACGAGCTATAGGAAAAGCCTTTCATGCTGTGGGGATGATCAAATCCTGGCCGGGCAGAAGTAGTATCCTTTACCAACGCAGGCTGCTTCCTGTCATTATTAAAAACAGTCAATACGATGACAAGGCAAAGCGCTGCTGCTGCGGAAAATATGGAGATCAGTGAAATGCGGGAAAGTGGCATCTTCTTTTATATATATCTGTCTGGCAATACGGACAACGCGCCTGGCTTAAGGCAATGTGTAGACATTAAAATTCTCAACACTCCCGCTCGAAGCAGGCCACTGCAACAGTATATAATCATCAGCATGCATGTCAAATGCCACGCCGTCAGGGCTATCGTTAAAAAGAAAATATGATGGAGCGCTGTGCCACAGCTCGGCCTCAAAACAGCAATACTGATTATACGCACTCGTCACAAACTCGATCGAATCCAGCTTCACGTCATAATGTTTTTCAAAACCGGCAAACCGCCTGAAATTCTTAATGAGATAATAATCATGATCACCTGTAAAAGCCCCTATTCCTGCCGATGAATTGGCAATCCCGAGAAATTGATAACCGGAATTTTCCGGGTGCTGAAGGTCGATGGGAAAACCAACACTGCCACCGTAAACATAATAAATATCTTTTTCAAGAATATCCGCCGTGTCGTTTCCATTGAGATCTTCATTATTAATAGAAGGGTCTCCGTCTTCTGTCTGAATTATAACCCCGCCGAAACCCGGATCAGGCAGAAAGCCCCGCGGTTCATCGCCGGCGAACTCAGGCAGAAGCTCCCTGAAATCAACCTCTCCGGCATAGAACCTGCTGAAATCCATTATCGTATCATCCGAAGCATCACCCGGAGTTTCGTTGTTGTCCAGTGTGCATGCGGCGTCAAGGCAGCCTCTCAGGTTATTTATCATGGTCCTGGCCTGAGCTATCTCATCCGGGGGTATCTGCCACGGGTTGGGGCCGACGTCAATGCTGATAAAGTCATCGCTCTGATCGTCAGCCTCAGCAAGTATCCAGTCGATGGCTGCCACAGAATCATCAAGCGCGCTGCCGGTCAGATAGCCCTTGGCGTTCACAAGATGCGAAGGGGTTGTCAATGATAATAATGAAGGATTCTCAGCCAGAAACTGCTGGTTGGTCATGCCGACATTACTATCAAGAGCGTCAATGTCTATATTAAGATTATAAGCCTGCTGTGTCAGGATGAGCGAAAGCATGCTCTTTGCCATCGCCCTGAATGCAAGGACATCACCGTAGTCGCTCTCTATAGGCGCGCTTTCAGGTTTGCCGGGTTCCAGCCAGATGACATTGAATGTATCGGATATATCGTTGAAATTATCTATCGCGCCAATAAGTTCAGGGCGCACCACATTATATAAATAACCCTGAAGCTGGCCGCCGGTCGGTGAATTTACAGGCAGCAGCTGAGGGCATTGAACGTCGAAAAGAGCCGGATTTAACGGAGACACGCCTGAGACAACACAGTCAAAAAGATCGGCTATCTCGCCGGCAGTATTGATGCCGTTGGAAGCGTTTCCGTCAGATGAGACCTCGAAGCCCAATGCAAACACCCTTGCAAAAGCGTAAAAGAACCTGGCTGTATCAGCCTGATTGGAGGTTGAGTTCCCGAATAAAGATACGGCTTCCTTTAAGAAATTCCTTGCTGATAAAATATCCCCTGCGGCAAAAGCATCCAAGCCATTGCCTAATACAATATCGTAATCCGTAGACTGCATGATAACCGTAAGCGACACAGGGGCACCGCTGAGATTCGCCTTAACGCTGCCCTTAAAGAGCATGATGCCATTGCCATCGGTTTCATCATGCGCGATCACCTCAAAAAGCCTCTCGGCACCCGTAGGTACCTGAATAAGCTCATTGAGCACGGTAAAATCATAAATATTAATGGTGCGCGCTATCGGGCTCATTTGCGGGCCTGTGACCTTTATCACAACAGACGCAACCGCATCAGGTATCGCCTGAAGGGATAAAGCGCCTGAGCTTCTTTCACGCTGGCCGAGATTAATGGTAACGGAAGTGCTGTCTGAACTTGCAGACCCGCCTCCGCCTCCAGAGCAGGAGACAGTCAAGAAAAAAAGGGCTGATAGAGCTGTCAAAAGAGCAGGCCTTACAAAAACATATTTTAATTTGCTGATGATCACGGGCCTATCGCCTCCTCAGGAAATATTACATCGATCGTGACAGGCGTAAGCGCGGCAGGCGGAACCTGATCCGCAACAGGAGGAGTCCCTGCAATTTCAGGGTCAACAGCGGGCGGAGCGGCATCCTCATTGCTGCTGTTGTCAATAAACTGTTCAACGGTCTCAAGCATTACAGCCTCAGGTATCTGATTCTGATTCTCCATGACCTCGCCGATAACAGATGTAACGTCTTCAAACTGCTCTATCTCTTCAGGAGTCGCGGGCCGTACAATGCCTTGTTCCTCTCCTGAAAAACTGCCGACCTCGCCCGGATTGATGCTTATCTCATTAAGCCCCGTCACAAGGTCGGTCATTGTGACATTGCCGTCAAAGACCATGGCGTGCGTTCCATTGTCGATCCAGACAATGAACATCGTCCCCCTTGCCGCAACCACTGCCGTCGGGGTATGTATCTCAAGGTCTGACCTGCCGACAATGACCCTTAACGATCCGTCAATAAGGTTATATATCGATTTTGACCTGTCCTTTTCAGAATTATAAATGTACTCCTTCACCTCAAGCCTGCTGAGCTCGCCGAGGCTTAGAATGCTGTCGTCATTGAAGAATATCTTTGCCCTTGAATTCTCGCCTGTCACAACCGCGTCTTCGGTAAGGACCGCCATCTGAGGTTTGGCATCGCTCCGCTTGTCATATCTGAGGATATAGACATTCTTTTTTACGGCCAGTATCTTCCCGGCCTCCTCGTCAGAATAGGATCTCAAGGAAAATACGGCTGATAAGAACAGTGCTATCAGGACTGCATATAAATGTATTTTCATAACACACCCGCCGTCAGGAACAAGCCTGCGATATTTCTCCTGTAATTATAAAGATCAAGGTTTGAATCATTTACAGTGAATGACTCTGTGAGCTGAAGGCTGAAGGTCCTGTTGATGACATATGTCAGGCTGCCTGAATATGTCTGTATGCCGTCAATGCGGATCTCTGACGCGCCGGGAGAAATGCTGTCATATTCCCTTTCGCTGTATTCGGCTGACAGGCTGCCGTATAACGACGGAAGTATCCCGGATGAAATGTCCCCGCCGAGCCTGAACCCCTCATAGTTCCAGTATGCGGCGTCTGTATCTTCAGAGTCATAATAAAAATAGAGACCCGCATTGAATTTGTCCGAATAGTTCTGCCTTATTCCCGCGCTGTGCTTGTAACCATCCCTTATTGAAGCTGTCTGAAAGAGTTCTGAGTCGAAATATTTAAGGAGGCTGTATTCATAGGCCGCTTCGGTTGAAGACTTTTTATCCTCGATCACCTTTACCCTTGCGGAGAATTTATGATTGACACTGTAAAGGTTGCCGTCGATCAATGTATATCCCAGGGAGTAAGCAACAGAAGGCTTTATCGTCTTTGAGACATCAAACTCGACGGCAGGGCCGAGCTTTTGATAATTAACATTAAACCGGCTCAGATTATGGTGACGGCTGAGATAAAAAGAATAATCCCCTTTCATGCTGACAACACCTTTTTTAAACAGATGCTTTCCGGCTGCAAGATACAGAAGCTCCCTGAAATCCGCTTTTCTGTCTGCCGGGCTGGCAGGATCTGAGGGTTCAACAATAACGTTGTCATCATACTGGCTGCCGAGAGAGATGTTTATAAAATAATCCTTTTTGCCCTTGCCTTCATCCTCCTCCGCCCTGCATGCCTGCATCATGTCTGACGCGTATTTCCTGAGGCCTCCATCATCAGACATGGAAACATACTTTTCAAGAACGCTGTCAGCCTCGTCGCATTTTGCGGTTATATAATAGATGCGGCCGAGCTCAAGACAGGCGTCAATGAAATCCTTGTCCTTCTCCAGTATCCCCTTGAATATACCTTCGGCCTTATCAAACTCTCCAAGCCGCGAGTATGCCATGCCGGAATAATACGCAGCTTCAGCATTTCCGGGGGAGGCCTCAAGCGCTTTCTCAAAGAAGCCGAGCGCATCCCTGATCATGCCTTCGCTCATCTTCTGGATGCCTTGAGCTATATAGAGTTCCCGGACTTCTTTGGCGTAGAGAGGAGAGGCGAAAAAGAGCAGAAAACCCAGAGCAGCCACAACCGGATGTATAACAGAATATTTTTTCATTTACACCTCATGGATTAGGATACAACTCACTTTATCAAAATACAAGGAAATTTTCAATATAAAAAAGCAGGGGAAAAGAAGATCAGTTTCCTGTTTTTTATTAAATTTCCAAGTGATATAATATGCAGCATATCAACTGCCATGAAACAATCAGATAAAAAGAGACTCAGCCTGCTGATCGGGATACTCCTTACCCTTGCCACTACCCTTCTGATGTTCCTTGAGCTGTCTCCTTTGGTGACGCTTGAGGCAAAGCTTCTCGACTACAGGTATAAGATACGCGGGCAAATGGCTCATCCTGACAGCATCGTCATAGCTGCCATTGATGAAAAAAGCATTGAACGACTTGGAAGGTGGCCCTGGGACAGAGACATACTGGCGCGGCTTGTAAACAAACTCGAAGAGGCAGAATCCGGAATCATCGTTTTCGATATTATTCTCAGCGAGGGCGAGTCCAATGACAGGCTGCTCGGCGATGCCATATGGGATGCCGGCAATGTGATACTCCCCATTGTATTTGATTTTGAGAGCAAGGTAAGCCAGCCGGATAACGAGTACCTGAACAATGCGGCATTGACATCTGTTGCTAATGAGGAGCTATTTAGAAATTATCCGCCGATCATGGCAAACGGCGTTCTCATACCTGTGCCTGAACTGATAAGCTCCGTGATGACGCTCGGCCATATCAATATGTTCCCTGATATGGACGGAACCCTTAGATGGGAATCACTGCTCATTGGCTATAAAAACAAATTGTATCCTTCGGCAACGCTTCAGGCCGCATCCGCATATCTTGGAATTCCAAACGATAAGATAATTGTAAATGCGACCAGCGGGATACAATTGGGAAACAAGAGAGATATACCTACCGATGAATACGGCCGTACCCTGATCAATTATTACGGGCCGAACATGACATTCACACATCTTTCCATTTCAGATATTCTTGAAGGAAATATTAAACCCGAAGAACTCCGTGGAAAGATAATCCTTATCGGCGCCACAGCGGTCGGCATATATGACCTGAGAGTAACGCCTGTCTCCGCCGCAATGCCGGGGATAGAGAAACACGCAAGCGTGATCGCATCCATAATAGACGGAAAACATCTTAAAACTGCCCCGGCATATGTGAATTTTACCGTGCTTTTGGTGACCGGCCTTTTCTTCTCCCTCATATTCACAAGACTGAAGGCTGCCGGCGCCTCGGTCCTAACAGCAGCTTCACTTTTTCTTATCTCCTGGTCTGCGTATTATCTCTTCGCGAAGCATGGCCTCTGGATCAATGTGACCTATCCCGCGCTTAACATTATTCTTATATTCGCAAACGCGACCTTATACAACTACTATGTAGAGGAGAGGTTCGCAAAGAAGATAAGGGCGATGTTCTCAAGTTATGTTACTGAAAGCCTGGTCAACGAACTCATCCGTAATCCCGAACTGGCAAAGCTCGGCGGTGAGAACAGGGAGGTGACGATACTCTTTTCAGATATCAGAGGGTTCACGACATTCTCGGAAAAGCATTCGCCTGAAGATGTTGTCGCGATACTTAATGAATACCTCGGAGAAATGACAAAGATAGTGCTTAAATGGAAGGGCGTGCTTGATAAGTTCATAGGCGACGCCATCCTCTGCTTCTGGGGCGCACCCGTCAGGCAGGATAACCACGCGGAGCTTGCCATAAGATGCGCCCTTGAGATGATGAAGAGGCTCGGCGAACTCCAGGAGAAGTGGGCTGCTGAAGGAAAAGCCGGACTGGACATCGGCATAGGCATAAATACCGGCCAGGTCATCGTGGGCAATATCGGAGCTGAAGGAATGAAGATGGACTATACTGTCATCGGAGACCATGTGAACCTCGGCTCAAGGGTTGAGTCCCTGACAAGAAAATATGAAGCCCACATACTTATAACAGAATTCACATTAGAGAAGATACGAAACCTTATAGCAACCGGAAAGATATCGCATGTTTCAGTGGAAGGAAAAGAGAAGGTCATAGTCAAAGGCAAGGAAAAGCCTGTTGCCGTTTATGAGATACTCTCACTTGTGCACGGCGCACACTCAACAGTGGTCGAATGTGAAGAGGGGAAGGTTGTCAAGCTGACGGAGAAGTAGCACAGGTGCTTTAAGCAGGGGGATCAGGGATGTGTTATTTTTGTTTTAATCAAGGGATGCAACTGAAACCCTGTTCCTTAAAATGAGCATCAAAGGCAAAGACCGTCTTAATTCCTAAATTGCGTAACACTTCAAAACTCGTGCAATCAACAAAACTGAGCTTCCGTCTTGAAGCAGCCAGTAGAGCGCTTACCCCTGATCTGTGCACTCCTGAATTAATCCACTCAATATTTATGACTGGTAAAATGTCTTCTTGAAACGCGCTGACAGCTCCCATGCCGAGACGATGTTGTATAAGTGCAAAACTTTCTACAAGAATATAATTGGATGTTACAAGAACGTTCTCAGGACCAAGCACAGTATCCCATACGTTTTTAGCTTTCTTGTGATTGGCATCATCACTGTCGAGCAGGGCAAAAAAGGCTGATGTGTCAATAAATATCCTCATTTGCCTAATGCCTCTCCAAGATATTTATCATGCTTCCCTGAGATATCACTCTTCCCTGACCTGAATCTTCCGGCAGTTTCCATAGCCCTTTTATATCTTTCTTCTGAATCAACAACAGCGTTTGTCTTTAAAATCGCATCAACAGACCGCCTTATCAGTTCGGCAACAGACAGGTGCCTTGATGCCGCTATCTTTTTTAAGCCCTTTACCTGTTCTTCTGTCAGTTGAATCTGAGTCCGCACCATATTGCCTCCTGTGATAACACTTTTGATTACATGATAACAGATTCAGAACTTATGCGTCAAAAGATTAAATTATTAATTCCCTTCCGCGTCATTTCGAGCAAAGGGAGAAATCATATCATTCCCCTCTATCAAGACCAACAGTAGGTGCTTTAAGCAGGGGCAAGGGGTGTGTCATAATCAGCCGCAATCTCTTCTTTAGCCGTCATTCTGGCTTGCCTGCCTGCTGGTAGGCATGATCCAGAATCGATTAACCACACCACGATATTTTGTGCTTGTGTTTTCCTATTCATACAACTATGATATTCTTATTCCAGCAAATACGGACGGCTGCCTAATAATTGTTGTACGAATAAAATAAAAACAAAAGGTGGTGATTCAAATGTGTCCTTTTCTCAATAAACCCTGCATAGAAGCTAAATGTAAACTTTGGATTGAGGCAGATAATAATTGCGCTATCCCTCAAATCGTTTATTCGATTAATTTAGCCAAAGCTGATTATCTTGCTCCAATGCTAAAAGAGATTAAAAAATAATTAAGTATTCTTATTTGCTTGAGAGTGCCAGTACATAGATATAGCAAACTCAACGGTTCCTATGGGTATCTTTTTTTCATCAAGGTACTCAAGAAGCTCTAAGGCTTGCTTTGTTAATTCTTTGGGTGTCATAAGACGACCTCCTAAAAACAGAAATTAAAGACCTTAAAAAGGCCTAATAACAGCAATACAGCAAAGACTAATAGAGTACGTACAACAATGCGCTACAGGGAATCGGGCGAAACAACCGCCCTCACCCTGAGCTTTGCGTTGGGCCGCACAGAGCCATATTACAGGAAGTAAGCTACTATATGACAGATGACAATGGATTTCGCCAATATATAAATCATGTTTTTCAGATGCAAAACTGAAGTTCCCCTGCTTCAACGGACACAAAGTTTAGTTAGGCTGCTATATCCTCCAGTTCAAATGATACCGGAGATTTATATCCCAGAGCTGAATGCCTTCTAATTCGATTATAGAACATTTCAATATATTCGAATATACT